>JAMONG010000296.1 GCA_027066595.1 Sulfurovum sp. | reverse complement strand
TTAGAGTAAGAATGTAAATTCTTTCTAAAGATGATAGCCCCATACTTGTCATAGTGTTCTATCATCCTGTCAAAATGTTCTAGTACCACTTCTTTGATGAGTTCAGGCGTTGGCTCATCCATCCCTTCTTTTATCTGCTTAAATATCCATGGTTTACCTACAGCAGCACGTCCTATCATGATACCCTCAGCTCCTGTATATTCTCGTACCCATTTGGCTTTTTCAACACTGTCTATGTCACCATTGGCAAACATAGGTATGGAGACATTTTGTTTTATCTCTGCTATGGCATCATAGTCTACTGCTGCTTTATATCTTCCTGCTCTTGTACGTCCATGTACCGCTATGTAGTCAGCTCCTGCCTCTTCACAAAGTTTGGCTATTTGGACATGGTTTTTTTCATTAAACCCTAGACGAAACTTTACAGAGGTGTACTCTTTGTTGGAGTACTTTTTAATCGTCTCTATCACTTTAGCCATTTGGGGTAAATCAGTCAGTAGTGAAGAGCCTTGCAAGTTGTTCACTATTTTAGGTGCAGGACAGCCACAGTTCAGGTCTATACCACTCACATCATCACGCTCGTTGATAATTTCAACTGCTTGTTTAATGACTTCAAGGTCAGAACCTGCTATCTGTATGGCATAAGGGTTTTCTATGGGAGCACGTTCTAACATACGGTAGGTTTTTTTAGAGTTATGTATGAGTGCGTTAGAGCTTATCATCTCTGAGATAGTCAGGTCAACCCCAAACTTTTTTACCACAGCACGAAAAGGAAGGTCAGTAAAGCCCGCTAAAGGGGCTAATGCATAGATAGGTTTAGAAAAATCAAGACTTGGCATAGAGGCTAGTAAAACCTCTGCTCACTACAAATTGAATTGATATCTACTATATCTTCAAGTTTAAATTTACTGTGTTCTTTTTTAAGTGTGTGAAATGCTCTAAACTTCATAAACTCATTTTCATCATGTTCATCAAGGTAAACAGTCACTTGTTCAAGTAACTCATACTCAAAAAGTAAATACAAATAGGCATTTTGTGCTTTTTCATTTTTAGCTTGATAGCCCCTAAAAAGTATAAGGTTTTCTTCTGGTTTAAAATATTTTTTTGTAATCACAGCAACTTGAAGAAAATCTTCACACTGAAGGTCTAGTGTATCTATAAACTCTGTCAAAATCTCTGTATTGAGACCTAGCTTATCTTGTTGTGTTACTCTGTTAAGCATGACCATAAAGTTTTGAACATCAAACACTTTTATATACTTACGTGCCTTTGCAAAATCTGTCTTTCTTGCAAAAGTCTCTAGTGCCTCTTTTTGCACTATCTCAGAGTAGTCAGAAGATGAACGCATGACACCCTCTACAAACTTCTCATCAGACTCTAAACAGTTCAGTCTATTTTGAATCAAGATAGGATTTCCAGGCTTAAATATTTTAGACATTTTGTTCTCTTTCAAGTCTACATATTCACCGTTTTTAATCTTGCTAATGATATTTACAACACGTGCTAGTCTAGGAGTAAGCCCTTCTACATTATCTGAAAGGATAATAGACGCTTTTGCTAAGAGTACCGCAGAAGCACCTACCTCGTCTATGCTGTATTTTTGTTCTTTTGGTTCATTGACCAAAGACCAGTAGAGTGCATCTTCTAAAGTATGTGTATCTTTCTGCCATTTTTTAAGTAAAAAATAGTTTTTAAGCCCATAAAAAAACATATGTACTAAGGTAAAAAGAAACAATAGTACCATGGGCAATATAAACCAAAGTGCTATATGAAAATCTGTATTAATTCCCAGTATTTCTAAGGGGTATCGCCCAGGATTTACTGTATACACACCAGCCCCTACCATTCCTATCAATACTAATGATGCAAAAATATATAGTCCAAGTCTCATTGTGTCCCCTTAATACGCTAAATTTTATTTAGATTCTTTTTCGTTTATCTCCCGACAGGTAATACAAAAACGTGCAAAGTTTTTCACTTCTAAGCGAGCACGATCAATAGGCTCTTCACACATTTCACAAGTACCAAATGTCTCTTGTTTTATTTTATCTAAAGCAAGTTCAATTTCGTTTAATTCTTTACGCTGTTGTACCAATATTGCACTATCTACAATCGTTTCAGCAGATGCCGCAGCATAATCACCCTCATCGTTTAACTCAAGGTCTTTCATCTCTTCAAGCTCTAAAGTTGTTCCTCTAAGGTTTTTTTCTATTTGTACTCTTCTATCTAATAATTTGTTTTGAAACTCTTCTAGATCTACTTTTGTAAGCATTATTGTTCTTCCTCTTTATGTATACTTTTGTATATAGCATTTTTATTTATGATAGGGGTGATTATTGTTTATTGTCAGTCCCCTAAAAACTTGTTCTAACAACACAACTTTTACTAGTTTATGTGAAAGCGTTATTTTACCAAATGATATGGCATTATTACATTTAGCTATAAAATCACTCTCAAACCCGTATGCACCGCCAATAAAGAGATTTACCTGAACGCTATCCTTAAGCAGTTTTGCGAAATCATGACTATCTACCTCTTTTGCAGATGGATGAAGAGCAATATTCACTCCATTTTGCATATATTTCTCCAAAGCCTTTGTGTAAGCTTTTTGTGCTGCCGAAGCTGAGATATCATGTGCCTTAGTTATCTCTTTATCAAATACCTCTATCACTTCAACTTTTGCAAAAGGTTTGGCTATCTTTTTATAATGTTCTATAAGTCCAGCATAAAGCGTATCTTTACCCTTTTTATCGACAATGATAATGTTGATTTTCATAACCTACAGCCTCTCTTTTATCTTTTGTGCTAACTGATGCACTGCCATCGCATAATAAGAGCTATGGTTATAGCGTGTAATGACAAAGAAATTTTTAGCACCATACCAAAGTTCATCATGATTTTTTTTATGGAGCTTAATAAGCCTTACCTTGTTGTTATAGTCCCATCTTTGTCTTGGTTCAATGTCTTTCAAATGTCGCCTGTGGTAGGTGTGTTTATAGCCTGTTTTATGCTTTTTAAAGCGTGTACCTTTGTACTTAACTCTTGTTGCCACAGGTTCACCTTTACGCCACCCATTTTTCGTAAAGTAGTTTGCCACAGAGGCTATGGCATCTGCTGGATTTTGCAAAGAGATACGTCCATCTTTGTTAAAATCTACCCCATATGGCTTATAGTTACTTGGCATAAACTGTACCAATCCTATCGCACCTGCATAAGAGCCTTTGACATTTTTAGGGTTAAATTTTTCTGTTTTAGAGAGCTTTAAAAACTCTATGAGTTGTTTTTTAAAAAATGTGTTTCTGCGGTTCTTTTCAAATGCCAAAGTAACCAATGTATCAAATACGGGATACTTCCCTACATTTTTACCAAAAGCACTCTCTATACCTATGATGGCAGCGATATACTCTTTAGGAACACCATACTTTTTTTCAACACGTTCAAATGTTTTTCTATGTTTCTTAACATAAGCCACTCCTTGGGCAATCCGTCTAGGGCTTAAAACATTACGTGCATACCTCTCCCATGAGCCAAACTTTTTAGCCAATCGTTTTGCCTTAGCTATCTGAGCAGGTGTACGTGTCTCTTTTTGTCTTTTTTGTTTATGCCTAGGGGTAAAAGCACGCAGTGCAGACTTTTGTACTTTTACATTTGAAAAGAGTCTATGTAGTTCAGCGTTACTAAAGTGGTATTTTTTAGCCAATAATCTCATCGTAGAGACAGCACTGGGATGCGTGGTATAATCTTTTGCATTTAGACCCATTAGTATAAAAATAAATACAATTAAGATTTTTTTCATCTTCTTATCCTACATTTTTTGTTATTGTATCGCAACTACAATGTATCAAAGGTGCAGAAGTCATGAAAAAAATATTATTTGTCTGTCTTGGTAACATCTGTCGTAGTCCTTTAGCACACGGCATAGCAGAAAATATCGTTCAAAAAAAAGGGCTAAAATATAAAGTAGACTCAGCGGGAACTTCTAACTGGCATGTAGGCGAAGCTCCTTGTACACACTCCGTCACCATAGCACAGAGACACCACATTGACATCAGCCAACAACACTCTCGTACTCTCAAAAAAGATGACATTGAGTCCTTTGACTATGTGGTTGCGATGGACAAACAAAACAAAACAGATATGGAGCATTTTGGTTTTAAAAATGTCTATCTTTTGGGTAACTTTGGTGGGTTTAATGGTAAAGATGTGCCTGACCCTTACTTTTTTACAGGTGAAGATGTACTAAATGGCTTTGAAAAAGTGTATACTATGGTTGAGACATGTGTCGAAGAACTCTTACAAAAGGTAGAAAATGGAAGCCTCTGATTACTGCATCGTTAGTACCACCACAGATACAACAGAAAATGCAGATACCATCTCCCAAACCCTCTTAGAAAAAAAGCTCATTGCTTGTGCACAACGTACCACAACCCAAAGTGCCTACAGATGGAAAGAAAAAATCATAGAATCAGATGAAATCCTACTGCAAATGAAAACCAAAAAGTCACTCTTTGAACACATCAAAAAAGAGATAGAAGCACTTCACACCTACGAAGTACCAGAAATCATCATGATTCCCCTACTAGATGCCAACGATTTCTACCTACAATGGATAGACAAAGAGACGATTAATGTTTAGGGTTATCTCTTCATAGGCAAAAAGTTCTACTAAAACAAACTTTTTTTAAATCAAAAAATAAAACCTCCAACGGTAAACCACCCTCTTTATGGTAGTCATATGCTTTCACCTCAATCTCACTATCTTTTGGATAAATGAGATACATCCCCTCACAGTTACTATACTTCGTACCATACGCATACATCTGAT
>JAMONG010000295.1 GCA_027066595.1 Sulfurovum sp. | reverse complement strand
CACGATAGAGATTTTGATAAATGCACCTTTGAGGAGTTTATGCGTATCAGGATTGTTTAAATTAGCCAATTTAATAAGCTTATGTTTTTTAATCTCTGTATACATAAGCACAGCCCAAACCACTACCATAATAATAGTAGTCACAGACCAGCCCAAGTCACCTGTAAAGACTGCCACGATACCAGCAAAAGCAATCATCGTTGTCAATGCTTGAAATATCATCGTGTAGATAAAAGATGCTTTTTTAAATCCAGCTGGATTTTTTGCTGTCATAAGAGGAATAAGTATACCCCCTGCTAAGAACCCTAAAAAAACTTTTACCAATATACTGTGTGTTGCTAACATTTGTGTGACTTCCATACTAAAATCCTTTATTTACATCTTTAGTTAAAAGTGGATTATACTATAATCAGTACAATAAAACTTTAAAGGTCACACATGGCTAGTTCCATCCTCGAAGCACTCGATATTATCGCAGACAATATCTCTCCCTTAGACAAAGAAATCATCCCTATAGAGCTTTCAGTAGGGCGTGTTGTCACTGAAGATTATATAGCAAACTTTGATTTACCTCGTTTTCACAATTCGGCTATGGATGGCTATGCTGTAAAAGTAGTTGATGCCACGAAAAAGGTGACTTGCAATGAGGTCATTTATGCAGGAGATAATCCCAAAATGCTACTCAAAGAAGGCTCTGCGATTAAAATCATGACGGGTGCACCTATCCCCAAAGGGTGTGAAGCCATTGTACCTATTGAAAATGTCACTATGAAAGAGGATGTAATTCTCCTCCCCTCAGACATACAAACAAATGGGTTTATCCGCATGGCAGGTGAAGATATAAAAAAAGGGACGGTTTTTTTAGCTAAAGGATCCGTCATTAATGCATATACTATAGCTTCTCTTGCGAGTCAAGGTATCACGCATGTAACGGTCACTCGTGTGATTAAAGTAGCCATTTTTGGTACAGGGGACGAACTTCGTCCACACTTTGAGAAGATAGAAGCACATCAACTCTATAACTCCAACTCTCCGATGTTCCTTACCCGTTCAAGGGCACTGGGGTGTGATGTACGTTTTATCCGTACTTCTGCAGATACACTTGAAGCATTAAAAAAATCTATCAAGTCCACATTAGATGCAGACATCATCATCACTTCTGGAGGGGTGAGTGTAGGAGACAAAGACTTCACCAAAGAAGCGTTTACAAACCTTGGGATGCAAGTACTCATAGACAAAATAGACATTAAACCTGGTCGTCCTACTATCGTTGGGGTTATTGACAAAACTGTCATTATCAATCTTCCAGGTAATCCCTTAGCCTCTATGGTAAACTATGAGCTTTTTATCCGTGCTATCATCCGTAAAATGTCTGGACGAACCGAACATTATCATGGTACTGTCACTACGACGATGAAACATGACTTTTCAGTTCGTGGAGGTAAATATGCTGTGATTCTTGGAAGATTTGATGGTACATCGTTCGAAGCTCTCAAACCTCAAATGCCTGGTATGGTATCGCCTATGCAAGAAGCCGATGGGCTTATACTCATCACACCTGATGTAAACTTACTTGAGTCAGGAAAAACCGTAACAATGATACCAATAAAATGGGAATTTGGTATAGGTAAAAAAGTAGAACTATTTACAAGTTAAAGGAGCATGCCCCTTTAACCTAAGTTTTTAAAGTTGTGATAAATAATCAGCAACTGCCTCAATGTCTGCATCACTCATAGAAGCCACTTGACCCTTCATAAGCATACCCATACCAGATACATTTTTTGTACCTGCTTTATACTCATTCATTGAAGTAATAATCGCCTCTTTACTCTGCCCTGCAATCACTGCTGATTTACCAAGTGCTTTTGTCTTACCATCTGCACCATGACACCCTTTACACTTTGCATACGCTGCAGGTGCAGTAGGTGTAGCTGATACTGCTGCAGTTGCTGCCGCTGCTCTCTCTTTAAGTGCCGCTGCTGCATCTGCTGCTTTCTCTGATGCTGCCGCTGCTAGTTTATCTGCTTCCGCTTTCGCTGCAGTTGCCATCTCGGCTGCTTTAGCTGTTGCTGCATCTGTTGCATCACTCGCTGCTTTTTTTGCTGCATCAACCACAGATGATGTGTCTTCTTTTACTGCTTCAGTTACTGCATTTGCTGCATCTGTTGCAGCCTCTTTTGTCTTTTCTCCACATGCTGTAAACAACAACGCTGCTGCTACAAGTGAAAGTAGTGTAATGTTTTTCATTCGTTTTCCTTTAATTTAAATACATCGCATTATAACAAAAATTTTAAAACTATACTTTAGTAGGGTTTTTAATATGTACATGAGCTAAAAGTTTATTCCATAAGTCACTATCTGACCATTCACTTTTTACTTGCTCTGAAAATACTATATCTTCAAGTTTTATCGTTCCCATAAGCGTAGAGTGTGCATCTTCTTTAAAACCTTGAGCATAGCCCGTCTCTGTTTCATGGACTATAATACTATGTAATTTCACATCTCTCTCACCATTTTGCATATGAGTACAAGCGAGGACGCGTTCAACCATAAGGTAAATCACACGTGAAAACTGCTCTGCACTTGGGCTTACAGGAAGTTCTACCCATCTATTGGAGTACGTTTTCATCGCCTCTATATAGCTAGTATCATCTTTACTCCAAAGTGTTATAGCATGGTCAAAAGAGTCTATAAGCTCTTTAATGTAACGTTTAGTTAACCCAAAATCATACACCATCTGACCATCATCTAAGTAATTTGACTCTAGTAGTACTTCTATTTTATATGAGTGTCCATGTATATTTTCAGAACATCTCTGTGTCGTACAGTCACGCACGATATGTGCATTTTCAAATTTAAAAAGTTTTCGTATTAGCATTTACGTATCCTTAACAGGAGTATATTTCTCTGATTTTAACGAAGATAGTTGAATGTAAGGTTAGACACCCTGTGTTGTATCAAACACTCTAATGTGTAGTCTGTCACTATAATGAAAGTTGTATTTCATACAAAACTCAAAAACAGCTCTATCATTTTTCCAAATGGTATCTCTGCTCTCTCCTACAGGCATACAGTAGACATCTAACTTAGGTAAAAGTTTTTGAATCTCTTGTATCTCTTGAAGTGCTGTTGTTTCAACAAGTGCTGTGTCTATGGTAAATTTTAAAAATGCTTCTTTTGCATGATTTTGCATATTTTCAAGGGCTTGATATACAATGCGTTTTTCTGTAAGTTCTCCAGAATTTGCTAGTTTTAAAGAGAGTGCAAAAGTACAAGACTTGTACGCAGGGTACTTATCAAAGTCTATCTCTATCGTTCCATTCGTCTCAAAAGTAATCTTTACACCATACTCCACCATATTCTCTACTACAGCATAAAACACTTCATCTTTAGCATACATCAGTGGCTCACCACCAGTGATGACCATATCTGGTACATACCCTATCTTTTCAAACTCTCTTTTAAGTTCACTAGTAAGCGTATCTGCAGATGTTACTTTTTGCCAAGAAGAAGAAAAGTGTCCATCGACTGCAAAGTAAGTATCACACCCCAAACGTACTTCACCCTCCACTTCATACTCTGCCCCAAAACCTGGACAGTTTAAATTACAGCCACCTGTACGTAAAAAATAAGAAGGCACACCCGCATACTTACCCTCACCTTGTATAGAAAAAAACTGCTCTGTTAAGTAGAACATTATCCACCTGTCTCATAAAATGCACGTTTTGAAATTTCTCTATCTTCTAACTCTTCTTCAGACCATCTGTTCTCTTTTGGTTTATCTTTAAGTACTTCTGCTAGCACATTAGCTGCACCTTGAATATCCCCTTTTTTAACAGACTCTGCGATGCTCAATGCTTCATCAAAATACAAACATGGTATGAGGTTTCCTTCTGCAGTGAGTCGTATGCGGTTACAGTTTTCACAGAAGTCATGTTTATGTGGGTCTATAAGTCCAAACTCATAACCCGTCTCAACTATTAGGTAATTAAACGAAGGACTCGCACCCTCACGACCTAAAGCTTTAATGGTATATTTCTCTTTTACTTTTGAAAGTATCTCTTTACCATGCATACCTTTTAGGGCTTGATCTGCGTGGGCGTTTTCCATATATTCTATGAAACGTACTTTCATATTACGCTCTGCACAATACGCCATAATATCTAGTATCTCATCATCATTAATACCTTTAAGTGGTACCATATTGATTTTAACTTTTAAGCCCACTTCTAAAGCTTTGTCAATCCCTTTAAACACTTGAGACAACACATCTTTACCCGCTATTTTAGCTGCAACATCTGCTTTCATCGAATCAAGAGAAATATTGAGACGTTTAAGTCCTGCATCTTTGAGACGTTGTGCTGCTTCAGGAAGTAAGAAAGCATTGGTAGTAAGTGCTAAGTCTAGTCCTGATTTATAATCATTTATCATTTTGATAAACTTATCTAAGTCTTCTCTTAGTAGTGGTTCACCACCTGTAAGACGTATTTTATTTACCCCACCATCAATCGCTACTTTTACAAATAAAAAGAGTTCTTCAAAAGAGAGAAGATTCTCTTTAGGTACCCACGAAAAAGGTTTTTCAGGCATACAGTACTGACATCTAAAGTTACAACGCTCAGTCACTGATATACGTAAATAATTGACCTCACGGCCATGTCCATCTATAAGCATAAATTTTCCATATTATAATTTTTTCTTAGGTTACCTAAATGTAGATAAAATGAGGATAAAACACATCATCAAGCTAACATCATTAAAGATTTTGTGATGATTTGTTGTAGGTTTAGGAGTATTTCCAAATAAAGATATAAAAGCTACTCAAAAAATAGCTAGCCGACTG
>JAMONG010000294.1 GCA_027066595.1 Sulfurovum sp. | reverse complement strand
AAGGTAATTATACTAAAATATAAGTCATGAACGCTTTGACAATCCTTATCGTAGATGATGATAAAACAACTTCTTCCATACTCAATCACATGTTGACTCCTTATGCAAACATCATTGTAAAGGCATCTAACGGTGTAGAAGGGTGTGCACTCTACAAAAAACACTCTCCAGATATTATCTTATCAGATATCAATATGCCAAAAATGAATGGTTTAGAGATGATTGAGCGTATTCGTAAACAAAGTGTAGATGTGAAGATTGCTATCTTTACTGACTTTGAAAATCGTAATATCTTACTCAAAGCCATTGAACTTGGTGTCAACCAGTTTGTATCTAAACCTTTTGAAGGCAAAAGTTTTGCAACCATGATGCAAACACTTTGCCATGAAGTCAGAGTACGAAGAGAAACCAACCATGCCATACAGCGTCAAGAGAACATTTTGCACACTATTAACCAAATGGCACATAACTTTTTACAAAAGTCTAACTGGCGAGAAGCACTTACACAAGAGCTTACCAACCTAAAAGAGGCCTCAGAGATTTCATCTATTTTTATCTACAAAAACAAACTTGAAAACAAAGAGCTTGTGGCTCATCAACTTTTTTATCTTAATGACAACAAAGAAGCAAAAACAAAAAAAGTTATTTCTTATAAAAAAGACCACCTCATGCGTTGGAAAAACCAACTAGAAAAAGATGAACATGTTAATGGTTGCAAAAATGACTATGACAAATCAAAGAAAAAGCTTTTAGATATTTTTAAAATAAATTCTCTACTCATCTTACCTATCTTTGTACAAGATAAATGGTGGGGCTTTTTGGGCATAGGGGATGAAGAGGAAAAAACACTACCCTCTAGCCATGTAGAGATGCTAAGTACTTCTGCTTCTATCATCGGTGCAGCTATCAACAATACACGAAATCTAAAGTCACTAAAGATGTCTTCAGCCGTTTTTGAACATACTATCGATGGTGTATTAGTCACCGATGCTGACAATAACATCGTACATGTAAATGATGCTTTTCTTGAAATAACAGGTTATTCTCGTAAAGATGCTATGGCTAAAAACCCTAAGATATTAAAATCAGGAACACACGATAAACATTTTTATATCAAGATGTGGGATCAATTGACAAAAGATGGGTACTGGCAAGGGGAGATTACTAACCGTAAGAAAAATGGTGAAATTTATATCGAATGGCTAAGCATCAATACCATCAGAAATTCACAAGGTGCCATAGAAAACTATATAGGTATCTTTTCTGATGTCACACACCAAAGAAAAGATGCTCATAATCATGCCTACCTTGCCACACATGACCCACTCACTGGACTTTCAAATAGACTACTGCTTAATGATAGATTGGAACATGCTATCAACCATGCAGCACGTTTTGGTAAATGTATTAGTCTCATCTTCTGTGACTTAGACAACTTTAAACCCATTAATGATACCTATGGACACAATGTAGGAGATGAGATACTCAAACGTGTCGCAAACTACTTAAAAAAGACTTTACGAAAAGAAGATACTATCTGTCGATTTGGTGGGGATGAATTTGTCATCCTCATAGAAGAGCTTGACAATTTTGAATACCTCGATAATATTCTCAAAAAAATCAATAACATTACAAATACCCCTTGTATCATAGATAACCACGTAATTAACATCGGTATGAGTATCGGTGCATCTATCTTTCCTGAAGATGGTATTGATGCTGAAGAGCTAATAAATTCGGCAGATACTGCTATGTATAAAGCGAAGAAACAAGGTAAAAACCGCATAGAGTATTCAAAACTTGACATCAATCAATACTGTCTTATGCAGATGAATACAGCTATCAACTATAGTATCTAACCCTCTCCTATAAAATCTTGCATAATCTTATAATATCGTTCATCTGAAGAGATATCTATATGCCCTCTGTTTTTTATCACTATCACTTCTAACTGCTTAGCATCAAATGCCTCAATCAATACATCAGTATTCTCTCTCGGTATGACCTTATCATTCTCTGCTATGACTATCAACGTTTTTGCTTTTATCTCTTTTACTCTACTTACAGAGTCGTACTTATCTTCCACTAAAAAACCTACAGGATAAAGAGGATAAAGTCCCTCTGCTACACTTACGATACTATCGTATGGGGTGATAAGTGCTAACTTAGATACTTCTCTTTGAGCTGCAACATATGTGGCAATGCCTGTACCTAAAGAGCGTCCACCCACAGAGATACGCTCATGTTTAGGCTTTATGATGTCGTAAAGTTTTAATGCATCACTATAAAGTGCTTTTTCACTAGGTTCACCCGTACTTTTACCATACCCTCTATAGTCCATAAGGTACACTGTAAACTTCGGAAACTGCCCTGCGATATAGTCTGAACTTCCAGCCATAGACTCTGCATTCCCCCCAAAGTAAAGTATGGCATTTTGATATCCTTTATTTAGAACAATAACATGTACAGACGCATCATCATTTAAAAAGTCAAAGCTCTCATACGCTGTTTGTTCATCATCCGTCGGAAAATAGAGTAAATTTCGTTGGTTAAGGTAAAGGAAAAGCCCCATTCCTAGATAGATGAAAATCGTTAAGATACCCATACGTTTAAGAGATTGTTTCACGTCACTCTTTTCTTAGCTTCTAAAATGTCATCTTCTATCTGCTTTTTTAAAGCTTCTAAACTCTCAAACTTTTCATTGGGTCGTATGAAGTCTACAAACTCTATCTCTGTTTTACCTCGTACCTCACCTATGTCACGGTCTAACAGATGTGTCTCTACTGCAAAAGAACCATCGGTAGTCACCCTATGCCCTAAAAAACTCACAGAAGAAAGCCACACTCCTTTTACCTTAGTACGAGTAGCATACACACCATCAAGTGGGAGTTGATACTCTTCTACATTGAGGTTAAGTGTAGGAACAAGCTCTTTTTTACCCAAGCCTTGTCCTGAGACCACAACACCCTCTATGCTATACGTTCTGCCTAGTAACATATTTGCCATCGCTATGTTACCCTCACGTAAATACTCTTTAATGGTTCGAGAATGCACAGAAACACCCTCTATGCTTACTTCTTGTACTACTTCTACTTTACCCTCAAAAAGTGCTTGCAGTGTCTGGGCATTCCCTGCTTTGTTTTTACCAAAGCCAAAGTCATACCCTACAACGATGGTTTTAAGTTTAGGAAAGTCTGTTTGTATTTTTTCTATGAACTTCTCAGGTGTTAAACCTTTGATGACATCAAAGTGGTAAAAACAACATACTTTTTCTGTAAAATTCGCACGTTTATACCCAGGTGTTAAGTACCCACCGTTACGCTCTATGATAACCAATGCATCTGCTTTGTCTATGAGTGTTTTATGGGCGATGTGTATTCCGTCAAATGAACCTATGGCTATGGATGTTATTTGATTATTATATTTCAATCATTTCTCCGTAGGGTGTTGTCCCATGACAACACCTTTTTATTTTTATCTTATTACATTTTTGGTGTTGTATGGGTACAACACCCTACATTTTTTTAAAGTGATATAGGTACTCTTGATTACCCTCTTTACCTGTCACCTTTGAGAGTGCCTGATACTGCTCTTCCCAGCCAAGCTTTTTAGCCTCTGCTTCAAATGCTTCTTTACGTCTAGCGATGGCATCTATATCTTGTACCACCCCCTTAGAGTCACGCTTCACATCTTTACCCACTTCAAACTGTGGCTTGTAGAGTATGACGATGTCTGTACCTTTACCTGCAAGTCTGTCTATGTCATTAGTAATCTGCAAAATAGAGATGAACGACACATCACAAGTGATGACCTCAAATGGCACATCATTCTCATACTCACGGATGTCTGTCTCTTCATGGAGTGACAACTTATCATTCTCTCTAAGCGATATATGTAACTGATTTGAGCCTACATCTACACAGTCAAGTGTTGCTACACCATTTTCCAGTACTATCTGAGCAAAACCACCCGTACTAGAACCTATGTCTAAGGCACGTTTACCTTTCATGTCTACCACGTGTTCTGCTAAAAAGTTCTCTAACTTACGTCCTGCACGAGACACATAAAACTTAGAGTCTTGTACCTCAACCACTGTGTTTTCATCTATCTTAGCAGAGGGTTTACCCTTTTTACCATCTACTAGCACCAAGCCAGCCTTTATCGCATCATTCGCACGGTTACGACTCTCGTAATAACCCTCGTCTACTAGGTATTTGTCTAGTCTCATTTTAAAAACCTTTTATAATTTACTATTTTTATACCACAATCTACAAACTTTTTATCACTGGTTATTACATATTCACACTTGTATGCTTTTGCTGAGAAACATTGCAAAGTATCTTCCAAATCATTCTTGTTATCTAAAGCAAAGATAAGTGCTTGACTTATAACCTCTTTACCATAAGGTACAATCATCCACTCATCTTGTATCGTTTGGAAAAATTCCAATGTAGCACTTTTGTTTTTAGCTATATAGTAAATGGTACTTAGCATATCTTCGCTGATTACTATATCATAATCGTTTAAAAGTAAATAAGAAAAAAGTTCTTTTGATTGTAAATGATTTTCTCTCTCTTCGGTCAACATATCAAGTACAATATTTGTGTCAAGAAACACTCTACTCACTGTACTTTTCCTTAGCTATCATTTCACGTATTTCTTTTGCATCTTTGCCATTAAATCGTTCTTCTATTTTTACAGTTCCTGCAAACTTCATGAGTCTATCTAATTTCTCTTGCTTCTCTTTAGCTAGTTTCTTTTCTAAAAATTTCTTCACATCATCTGCATACTGAGCAGAGATAAATACACCTTTATACTCATGAGATTTTCTATCTTCTATATCTATATAGTCATATTCGCCAAACATACTGCCATTACGC
>JAMONG010000293.1 GCA_027066595.1 Sulfurovum sp. | reverse complement strand
TTAAGGGTAAGACTATTCTAGTTAATCTCTCAGGACGTGGAGATAAAGATATGATACAAGCGAAAGATATACTTAAAGAGCAGTTTGAGTAGATACATGAAAAAGTAACCTTCGTAGGTGTGACCATGTCACACGTCAAATCCCACATTAAATTATTAGGTAGTCCAAATATTATCTTTCATTTATATATCCTCTTGTTGTGTGACATGGTCACACCTACAAAATATTTTAAAATAAAAATTTTATAATGTAGAAGAAGGTAGTGGAGAAGAGAGACTTAACCTCTCCCATTTCTTTTTTGTCTTATTTGCTCTTTGGTTTTGTTTAAAGCTTCAGTTATCTCTTCGCGTGTTTCAAAGTAGAAACCTTCTACTTCTTCATCACCCATATCTACAAAAATACCATAATTTACTATCTCAGCATCGGCATTCTCTTCTTTGTCTATCCAGTCGAGACTCACCTCTTTAGTATTGCCGTCTTCTGCTACTATGATGGCTGCTGTGTAAAGTCTTCTGATATCTTGTGCGTTAAATTCTTCGTCTTTTATTGTTATTGTCATTGTCATATGCGGATTATACCAAAAATAGGAATAGAATTCTTTAAATTTCAAAATCATCTATTATCTAAAAAAAACCTCAATTTTGCTATACTCCTTACTATTATCATATCACTATCAAAGGCACTTCATGAATTTTGAATTAACCGTATTACCCCTAGCAGAAATATCTGCTAATGTTGAAGTTATCATCGTTGTAGACTCTAAATTAAAACACCACTTTGTTCAAGACAAAAAACTGCTTAAAAAAGCTGGGTTTGCTTGTGGGCAAGATGAGACGTGTCTACTTGTAGAGAAAAATAGACTCTATGTCGGTGCATCTTCACTTAAAAGTGCAGACATCAGACGTGCTGCTGCCAATGCAATAAAAGCTCTTAAAGGGACTAAATATAAGTCTATCAAAGTAGCAACCTACACCAACAATGGCTGTACCTATACCTTACGTGCTATGGTAGAGGGTTTCATTTTAGGAAGTTATAGTTTTGAGACGTATAAAAGTAAAAAAAACGAAAGTAAAATCAAACACATTACCCTTTCTTTAGAAGAGTACAATGGTCTTAGCATCGACATAGAAAAAGCTTCTTTACTTGTGCATAAAGCTCAGATAACCGCAGATGCTACAAACTTCACACGTGACATCGTAAACACGACACCAGATGACTGTTACCCAGATGTTATGGCAAGCATCGCTGAAGGTATGGCTGAAGATGTAGGACTCACATGTCATATACTCAAACCAAAACAACTTCGTAAAGAGAAGATGGAAACACTCTTGGCAGTTGCACGTGCAAGCCGTCACAAACCACGTGTCATCCACCTTACACACAAACCCAAAAATGCCAAACTCAAAGTAACACTTGTCGGGAAAGGTCTTACCTATGATTCTGGGGGACTAAGCCTTAAACCTGCAGACTACATGGTAACGATGAAGTCAGATAAAAGTGGTGGTTCTGCCGTACTTGGTATCATGAAAGCCGTAGCTGAACTTGACCTACCCATAGAAGTACACGGCTTTGTAGGAGCAGTAGAAAACATGATAGGTGGAGATGCCTACAAGCCAGATGATGTACTTGTGGCTAAAAACGGTAAAACCATAGAGATACGTAACACCGATGCAGAAGGGCGTTTGGTCTTAGCAGATGTACTTTGTTACGCACAACAAGAGGTAAAAGCAGACTACCTTTTTGACTTTGCTACACTTACAGGGGCATCTGTGGTGGCTGTGGGTCACTACACCTCTTCTATTATGGGGAACAACAAAGAGCTTCAAGGCTTAGTAGTCAAAGAGGCACACGATGCAGGAGAGTTCGCTACGGCACTAGACTTTAACAACTACCTTAAAAAGACCATCAAGTCAGAGATAGCAGATGTTTGTAACATCTCCAACACACGTTATGGTGGGGCTATCACCGCAGGGCAGTTTCTCTCTGAATTTGTAGACAAAAAGCATGCAGACAAATGGGCACATATAGACATAGCAGGTCCTGCTTTTGTAGAACATGCATGGGGTGAAAACCCTCATGGAGCATCTGGTGCTGGTGTAAGAATGATGGTAAAACTCATCGAAAACCTTGCCAATGAAAACAACCATAAAAAGGAAAAATAACGATGATTAAAATTTTACTTTCACTCTTTATTATACTGGGACTATCTGCATGTAAAGAACGTAGAGGTCCAGAACCTGAGACTTCTAAATTTACAGAAAAACTTTTTTCAGGTACTTCAAGTACTAGCAGTCAAAAAGTATTTACGCAAGAGAGAACACCCATAAAAAATACTCCTATAAAAGAAGTTACACCACAAACAAGCATAAGTAACAGTGAGACTATCGTTAAAGAAGTACCTATCTTAGAAGATGATTTACCTGTTTTACCTACACCTATACAAGAGAGTACCCCTACACTTGATTTTACTCTTGAAAAACAGACATTTAGAGGAGGAACAATAAACGATGGTTTAGATATGAAAGTAATCCGCTCTTCACAAGATGCTATACGTACACGTCTTGTATTTGACTCTTATACCCTAAATGGCAAAGCCACACAATCAGGGAACTATATATTTACCTACAACCCCTCAACAAAACAGATTATCGCAGTTATAAATGGTTATAGAAAGTTCTCTGCACTCTCTTCAGAAAAAATACGTACTTTCCCCAACAATAGAATCATCAAAAATATTAAAATGGAAAAATATATGGATGATTCTGGATTTAAATTTAACATCTCTTTAAAAAATGCTGCTTCAGTGAAAGTTTTTGAGTTAAAAGCACCTGCTCGTATCGTTGTAGATATTACACCAAACTAACACTTCTTGATGAGGGCTAACCCCCTCTTCACCAAATTTTCGCTAAAATCACGTCAATATTATTTACCAAAGGAAATAACCATGGGACTAGGAATAGGACTTGTTGGACTACCAAACGTAGGAAAATCTACCACATTTAACGCACTGACTAAAGCACAAAATGCAGAGTCTGCAAACTACCCATTTTGTACCATCGAACCAAACAAAGCTGTCGTACCTGTACCAGACAAAAGACTGGACGAACTAGCTCGTATCGTAAACCCTGAAAAAGTACAGTACTCTACACTTGATTTTGTAGACATCGCTGGACTCGTGGCAGGAGCTAGTAAAGGTGAAGGTCTGGGCAATAAGTTTCTAGGAAACATCCGTGAGACAGAAGTGATACTCCATATCGTAAGATGTTTTGCAGATGATAACATCGTTCACACAGAAGGAAGCATAGACCCTATCCGTGATGTAGAGATTATCGAGCAAGAGCTTCTTTATGCAGACATCGATGCGGTACTTAAACGTATAGACATGCTTAAGAAAAAAGCCAGAGGTAACGACAAAGATGCCAAAGAACAGCTAGAAGTAGCCGAAGCCCTACTCTTACACATAGAAGATGGTGCACCCGTCTCTACCTTCCCAGACTTAGAATCAGATGGTTTTGTGGCAATGAACAAAGAGTTACGTCTTCTTACTTCTAAGCCCATCATCTATGGAGCAAATGTAGATGAAGATGGTCTTTCTGAAGACAGTGAGTATGTAGAAAAACTTAAAGCATATGCAGCAGAACGTGACTCAGAAGTCATCAAACTTTGTGCTAAAGTAGAAGAAGACATGGTAGACTTTGATGATGATGAGCGTGATGAAATGCTAGCAGACCTTGGAGTCACAGAGTCTGGACTAGAACAAATCATCCACAAAGGGTTTGACAAGCTAGGACTCATGTCTTACTTTACTGCAGGCGTGAAAGAAGTACGTGCGTGGACGATACGTAAAAATACCACCGCACCTAAAGCTGCTGCTGTCATACACAATGACTTTGAAAAAGGTTTCATCCGTGCAGAGGTTATTGCCTACGATGACTTTGTAGAGTTTGGTGGAGATAACGGTGCTAAAGATGCGGGTAAAAACAGACTTGAAGGTAAAGAGTACATCGTTCAAGATGGTGATGTAATGCACTTTAGGTTTAATGTTTAACAGATAGAAAGGTTTTATTATGACAAGATTATTTTTCATGGGAGTGATAGTATTAGCTTTAGTAGGTTGTGATACTAAAAAAGGTACATTTTTAGAGACTGTTGAAAGCCAAAATGATGTACCAACAGCTGTAGCCAAACTCAAGAAACTCATAGAAGAAAAAGAATTAAGTTACTTTCATACCGTAGACCACCAAGCCAATGCAAAAGGGGTCAAAATGAATCTCAAACCAGAGACAGTCGTCGTCTTTGGAAACCCTAAGATGGGTACAGTGTTGATGAACTGTAACCCTTCTATGGGTTTAGACTTACCCTTACGTATGTTGTTTACCACAGATTATGAGGGAAGAACAACCATTACCTATACCAATCCAGAATACTGGTCACTTAAACACAACATCAAAGATAAAAACTGCCTCTCTATATTAAACAAAGCCAAGATTGCTTTAGGTGAATTAGCTATAGAAGCAGGAAAGAAGTAAACAATGGTCATTAGTACAAATGAAATACTCTACCGCATACAAAAAGCATTAAACCTCAGTATGGAAGATATGCTTGAAGCCTATAAGCTTGAAGGGTACAAAATGGATGGTGTACACCTAGATGCACTCCTTAAACGCCGTCAAGAAACAGGTTTTGAACTCTGTTCTTACGAAGAGTTGGGTCTGTTTTTAGATGGTTTAGTAACACTTAAACGTGGGCCAAGCCCCAAAAAAGATGATAACCAAGTAGTAGAACTTACAAACAACCTCATACTTAAAAAACTGCGTATCGCCCTTGAACTTAAAGAGGCAGAAACTGAAATCATCTTCGGTTTAGCAGAAGTTGAACTTACCAAACAACAACTC
>JAMONG010000292.1 GCA_027066595.1 Sulfurovum sp. | reverse complement strand
TTATCTCCATTCCATACCCTAGCCCTATACCTAAAGTACTCCCTGTTGTTTTGTCATAACCATTGTCTGCACCATCAAAGATGTGATGTGCTCTTAAATACCCATGCAGACTCCCATCATCTACAGTAATAGGCTTTTTTACATACTTATAGGGTGCTTCTGTATAAACGGGAGCAGTCATATCTGCCACAGTCTCATTTTTAATATCCCCACCTGCTACCAACAGTTCTGATATTACTATTGTGCTTAGTCCAATTAATTTTAAACCTTTCATTATTTCCTCCAATAAATTTTATTTATAATAAATGAAAGGTAAAGTATATGAAAGTAATATGAATTAAATATGAATTTATTTATTAAAAAAAGTAATTTTAAAATATAGATTTTATTATATATGAATACTTAAACTCTTATGGGAGCGTAGTAAATTTATTTTTAACATCAAAAGTAAGAAGATATTTTTTTATCATTTTTTTCAAAACTTTATCATTTAAATCTAATTTTTCTTTCATAGGAAACTTAAAAAAGAATGGATGATGCATCACAGAGTTTTTTTTATCAGGGTTTTTCATATAAGAAAATATCGCTTTTTCCATGCGATTTGAAGTACTGTAAACCATAAGGTATCTTCTATAGATGAGGTCATCGGGAATCTGTTGTGCCTTATGACAGCGAAGACACTCTTTTTGAAGTATATTCTCATCATCAATCGTTGTTGCAGTAAGCCCCGTCACGAGTAAAAGTAAAGGTAGTATTAGTTTTCCCATCGTATCTCCATTGTTGTTCCCTCTTCAAATTTTGAACGTATATCTAAAACATAGCCATAATAATTTACTACTTGATTAACAATATCAAGTCCTATGCCAAAACCACCTTCACTCTGATTTGCCCTTTTAAAACGCTGTGATATAAGGTCAATATCTTGTTTGGAAATCCCTACACCTGTGTCACTTACCTTTAAACTTTTTTCGCTCAAAGAGATTTCTATACTCCCCCCTACTACATTGTATTTAATGGCATTTGAAATAAGATTATCAATCACACGAATAAGATCATTTTTATCTATATCAAGATAGGTATCGTCTTCTATTTCAACATTTACTTTTAGTCGTTTTACTTCTGCCATAGCAGAGAAGTAAACTAGCCTCTCTTGCAAAAATTTTGACACATTCACATGTTTAATATTTCGGTGATATTTATGATTAAAATTGAGGTAAGTCAAATCATCATAGATACGACTCAACGTCTTAGATGCTATCTCTATACGATTTAGCTCTTCACGTTTTACAAAATCATCTGAAGATTCAAGTATTTCTATATTATTTAATATTGTACTGATAGGCATATTGAGTTCATGTGTCGTGTCTTCTATAAAACGATTCATCTTCTCCATAGAATCTCGCATAGGTTCAATAAACAATCTTCCTAAAAAAATCCCTAAAATTGAAAAAATAATCCCTGCTAAAATCATAAAAATATAGATAGACTTTTTGAGTTCCCACATAGGTACAGTATCAATCTCTTGTGTCACTAAAAGATAGGCTGCACCCAAATAGTGAGGTTCTACACTACCAATATGAAAAAGTCTATTACCCTCTGTAAAAGAGTCTGCTTCACCGATGGACTTTTTTTCTTTAAATGTACCCATAATATAGTGTTTATCTAAGTCATAAATGGCAGATTTCCATGAAGGATAACTGGGGTATGTTAAATCTTCATCAAAGGTATTGTGCAATGCTCTTATCTCTGTTTTTATCTTTTGGGCTTTATGGCTCAAAATATCTTTTTGTTTATCTAAGAGATGCTCTTTTTCATAGTTATAAAACATAAATCCTGCCAAAGCAAACAGAAAAAAGGTAGAAGAGAGGTAGATAAGCAAAAAGCGTATAAGACTTTTTTTCTCACTTTTTAACAAAACGGTATCCTATATTTTTGATGGTCTCTATTTTCTCTTTACCTATAGTAGCTCTAAGTGTTTTCACATACGCACGAAGTGATCCAACACTGGGGTTTTCATCATATCGCCATAAGGCATTAGAGATTTTATCATAGCTTAGTAATTCATTGGAATACTCGATAAAAATAGAGAGAAGCGTTAGCTCTTTTTTTCTTAATTCAACCGTTTCATCATACAAATTTAAAGTCTTGTGTTTGACATCGAACATATACCCATCACCTAAATCATAATAATCACTATAGGTTCCATACCTACGTCTAAGTAGTGACTCTATACGTACTAAAAGCTCTTTGAGGGCAAAAGGTTTACGTATATAATCATCACATCCTACTTCAAACCCCTCACTTACATTGTCTGTTGTATTTAACGCACTGATAAAGATAGCAGGAATCTCACAGCCATCATGGCGTAACTTTTTAAGACATTCAAAACCATTTTGGTAAGGGACCTTTACATCAAGCAACATCAGGTCAATCACTTTTTCATACATTATCTCTTCTGCACAAAGACCATCATAGGCACAAAGTACACTATAGCCTTTAGATATGAGAAATTGTTTAAGTGTGTTACTAAACTGAACATCATCTTCCAGCAGTAAAATGGTTTGATTCATTCGTCATCCTTCTGTGCTTAATGATAACACAGTTTGACTGTTTTAAATTTTATATAAATCTATAAAAAGAACAAATAGAACAGGAAAGATACATTTATATACCTTTTTAAATCTTTACACCTCTAAACATCATACGACACTATAGAATAATTTGCTATACTTTCGTTATATCAATCAAGGGGAGTAGCATGGGGTTAGTTAAAAAAGTTTTATCAATGATTAATATCGTGCTCCTTCTTCTTCTCATCTATTTTTCTGTGGGACTCATAGAAAAAGGTAAAGAGACAAAAGTACTCAAATCAGACTATGCCACACTGCATTCTGTAGAGTATGGTATGTTTAACTCCGATGTTTGGACAGCTAAAATCACTCAAATCATAGAGAAAAAAATAGAAAACTTTAACCTTGATGCCACCAATAGAGAAGAGGTAAAAGGCTACATTAGCACCATTATTGAGACACTTATCGAAGAAGCACAACGTGCGGTAAAAGAACGCAATACGGGTAAACGTGGTTTTCTAGACAGTATTTTGGGTTCTACCAAACAGATGATTACCGACTCCATCATAGACTTTAAAGACCTACGTAACCGTATACCTGAATTTACCAACAGAGTAATGAAAGAGGTTGAAAAACCAGAAAATCAAGCACGTGCCAAAAAAGTACTACAAGAGAAACTCAGAGAGTTTATGAACGAAAAATTTCAGCAGTACACAGATATGCGTGAGTACGATGATGTCATGAAAAAATACAATACCACAACGCTAGAAGCCTGCAATAGCCTCTTAGATACACAGCTCAAAACACTTGCCAAGCAAATGAACCAGAGTATGCTACTCATGCTCTTTATTGCTCTAGGTATCATACTTTTAACCCTCTTTCAAGGCTTACTTAACTCACTCGGGCTATTTACTCTTGCAGGTACAACTGTCACCCTTTTAGTCTCTGGTATCATGCTTCCTATGCTAGATATAGAAGCAAAGATTGCACAACTCAACTTTACCATACTTGACAGCACCGTTGTCTTTGAGAACCAAATACTCTTTTTTCAAAGTAAAAGCATCTCTGATTTAGTAAGACTTCTTTTAGACTCTGGTGAAGCACGTATGATACTTGTGGGTGTACTGCTTGTAATGTTCTCTATCATCTTCCCTACACTCAAACTACTGGCTACCTATATGTACTACTACTCCAAAAGCATCATAGGAAACAACCCTGTAACACGCTTTTTTGCCTTACGTTCTACCAAGTGGTCTATGGCAGATGTCTTTGTGGTCTCTATCTTTATGGCGTACTTAGGGCTTGATGGGGTGGTGAGTAATGAGCTTAGACGATTAGAGGGTAAGGCTGACCCTATCAATATCATCACCACCAATGGCACGCATTTAGAGGTAGGTTTCTTTCTCTTTTTAGGCTTTGTAGTGACAAGTTTTGTACTCTCTATGATGGTTGGCTATAAAAAAAATAGTGACTTACGGTAAATGCATAAACTGAGAAAGAAAAATAATCGTTAGTACAAAAGTAAACGGTAACACATGACTCTTAAATATCAAGGGTTGTATGCCTACATACACTTGTAAAAATCCTCTTAATCCTAGCCAAATACCTAAAAATGCTTTGAGTGATAACATCATTTGAAAATGACTCATCCCCTCTGCACCCACTGTACCAAAAACCTGTGTGATAAGATAAAGACCTGTAGCAACTGCCACCAAAAGACTAGGTGGTACAACTTTACGTACATACTTCATAAAAGACTCTCGTATAGATTTGGTCTCTTCTTGGGTATAAGACTCTTTAATGTGCACCAAAAAGAGATTATCTACAATGAGAAAACCACCATAAATAAAAGCAGCAAAAAGGTGAATGGTTTTAATGAGTATGAATGTCACAATGCTATCCTATTTTTTTGCTATTATAATCTACTTACTGTAAGAGTCATTTGACATTTATCAATTGAACCCGAAATGATACTGAAATATTCAGTATAAAACTCTATAATATCATCAAAGAATTAAACCCAAATGGAGTTATCTGGATGCTAAGATTTGCCCCTTCACCTACTGGTGATATGCACATATCTACCCTACGTGTTGCCATAGTAAACTATCTTGTTGCACAACAAAAGCAAGAGAGCTTTACCATACGTATCGAAGATAGCGATAAGAAGCAAAACATAGAAGGTAACGATACTGAAATTATGCAGATTTTAGAAAAATTTGCACTGCTTCATGACTCGGTATTTCATCAAAGTGAACATCTACATATGCAACAGACACTGGCTATCAAACTCCTCAAAGAAAACAAAGCATTTCTATGCATCTGCACACATAAAGAGACAGATGCACATAATAAGCATCTC
>JAMONG010000291.1 GCA_027066595.1 Sulfurovum sp. | reverse complement strand
ACTGTAGATGATGGGAGTCTGCATGGGTATTTAAGAGCACATCACATCTTTGATGGTGCAGACAATGGTTATGACAAAACAACAGGGAGTACTTTAGGTATAGGGCTAGGGTATGGAATGGAGATAACTACTGGGCTTAAAGTAGGAGTAGAGTTTTATGGTGTAATGGATTCAGGTCTTACAGACACAGATGAAAAATCTATCGCCTATGGTCAGTTTATGAACAACATCAAAAGCCCAAATGAGTTAGATGCAGGGTATGGTTGGGGTGCACACATACGTTATGAGGGTGAGGGCTATAAAGTACAACTTGCAAGAAGTCAGTTTAAATCACCTATGACTAAAACACAAATCACGCATGTACCAAACTTGTATGAGTATGCAAGACTTGACAGTAAAATATTTGGTGGAAATGCTTCACTTTCTGTGATTACTCAAATGTCATATGGTTCAAGATCAGCAGCTGATTGGGGGCTTATAGGTGAGTTTACAGGTACAGGTGGTATGTATGCTATACCATTTGATGTGGATGGAGCAGGAAATAAACCCTATTTGGAACGTGGTACATACTATAGTATAGACGAAACACTTAAGGCTGGAACTACAAATTCAAATGGAATGTTGGTTTTTGGATATGAGAAAAAAATGGGTAAATTCAAGTTAAAAGTATGGGATTTCTTCATTGATGATATTGCGAATAACCTTTATGTAGAGGGTGAATATAAGTATCCACTTGGAAAAGGAAAAGTTGTAAAACTTTCTGGACATGTATGGAATCAAGATATCTCAAATAGTAACTATGAAGAGATGTATGGTGGTACAATGTTTGGTGCTCAAGCCATACTCAAATGGGGTCCAGTTATCGGTAAACTTGCATATGAAACAAAAGATGATGGTGGGCTACTTAATGCATGGGGTGCAAACCCAGGGTATACCTCTTCTATATTTTCACGTAATGAGTACCGTTCTAACGTAGATGCTTATAAAGCAACTTTAGTCTATAAACCAATGAAAAATCTTAAATTTATGGCTTCCTATGCAGACTATGGTCAGTCAGATATGTTTAATGGTAAATTTAAAACTGCACCAATGGATGATGCAACAGAACTTGATTTGGTTATAGTCTATAAGCCTAGAGCTGATTTGACTATCAAGCTCTTTAACGCTCAAAGAACATCAGAATATAACACCGCAACTAAAGATAGAACTATGAATCAAACCCGTCTTATTATGAACTTTGCATTTTAAAAAGGAGTAAGTTATGAAAAAATTTCTACTATTTTGTACCCTAAGTGCTTTTGCACTTGGCAGTGCACAGTTTGCTAAAAACAAAGAGTGTAGCTCTTGTCACCCAAGTATTTACAAGGAGTACAAGAGTTCACAACATGCTAAAGCAACGATATTTAAAGACCCAATACACGGGGCTGTGTATGAAAAACATCCACAGTACAATAAAAAAGATATGTACAGATGTGGTCACTGTCATACACCTACAGCCGATAATTTGACTGCTTTAGTGACTCCACACAATGGTGTCACGCCAGATGCAGACAATGAGACACAAAATGAAGCCGTAGCCTGTGCCTATTGTCACCGTATAGAAGATGTCAAACATGGTGTTGCTATGAATAAAAATGTCATCTCATTAAAAGACAAAGTCTATATGACTTCTAAGTCTAACCCTGGGAAGTCACCTTTTCATGGACTTAAAACCAACAAAGGCATCTTTAAAGATGGAAAACTTTGTATGGGGTGTCACTCACATAAGTCTAATAAAGAAAAGTTTAATGTCTGTGCAACAAACATCAACAACAATGCTTCTAAGAAGTCTTGTATAGCGTGTCATATGCATAAAGTTGAAGGTGCTCCCTCAACGATGAGTAGTGCGAAGACGCATACTTATCATGGTTTTCCTGGATTACATGGAGACTTGACACATCTGTCACAGTATATTAATATAAATATCTCAAATAGTGCGGATAAAAAGATGTTTAATGTGCTTGTAGACCATGATGTACCACATCCATCATTGCTACACCCTCTACGTACTTCAGAGGTGCGTGTGAGTGTCAATAGTGGAGGTTCTGTTACTAAAATGCAGACTAGAAAACTTGTAAAGGTCATTGGCAACAGTAAAGGTGCATCACCATCACCGACACCACCTTGGTTAGCGACACAAATCATTAAAGATACACGTATACCAGCCAATACTAAAATAGACTACCCTTACAAATGGGATTTAAAAAGTGGAGATGTCATCACCGCTACATTTGGATACTACTTAGTAAAACCAAAAGCACTTAAAAAGTTTGACTTGTTAGATAATAAAGAGGCAACGAAATTTAGAGTGATAAAAGAAGTGACATATACTGTCAAATAGAAAGAGTAGACTTGCACATCAGATGTGCAAGTCTTATTAAACAATAACTGCTTAACTTAGCAGTAACATCCATCTACATCATAAGAGTCAGAATCTATATCTGTACTTACTTCAACTGACGTGTCTGTGTTTTGTACCTCTTGGGCTGTTGCCGAAGATGTGAAAAGCAAAAATGCTACTGCAAGAAGTGTAAATAATTTTGTCATAATGTATCCTTTATGTTAAGTTATGTTGTTATTATATATAATCTAAACTTAAAATAAACATAATCCATGATTATAATAAATATACTTATTGTTTATCATCCATTGCTTGTAATAGATAAAAATGTTATACTTCGCACTTCAATTTGGAGTAATATAATGATGATAGAACTCATACTTGTGGGTATTTTTATAGGAACGATGTCAGGTTTCTTCGGGATTGGGGGAGGGATGATACTTACCCCTATACTTTTGGTACTTGGTTTTGATATTAAAACAGCTATTGGTATTTCTATTATCCAAATGGTATTTTCTTCTATATTTGGTTCATACTTGAATTATAAAAAAGGCTCGCTTGTTGTTGGTGAGGGAATATTTGTTGGTTTCGGTGGTTTTGTGGGTGGATATATCGGTGGGTATGTGACTACCTATATTTCAGATGCACTGTTACAGTTTACCTTTTTTGGGCTTTTACTCTTTGCACTCTTTAGACTTTATTTCTCTACTAATCATGAAGATGAATCACAGAAAAAATCACTCTCAAAACTCCTACTTCTTAGCTTGGGATTAGTGATAGGAATATTTTCTATTACCCTTGGTATTGGAGGGTCTATTATCTTAACACCTTTGCTTGTGGGACTCTTACAATACCCTCTTAAAAAAGCAGTCTCAGCAGGACTCTTTTTTGTAGTGTTCTCATCTATCGCAGGGATGATAAGCAGACTTGGTTCAGGTACCATTGATTTTGAACATGGACTCTTTGTTGCTGTGGCATCACTGTTAGGTGTCATTTTAGGTATATGGCTAAAAGACCATGTTACTTCTAAAAATCATAAAATGGCTCTCTTGGCTCTTTATCTGTTTGCCTTAGGCATGTTAGTAAAAAAGATATGGTTTTACTGATTATGCTCTTTTAAAATATTTTTTATTATGGCTATATCTTCAGAACTATGTAGCTGTGAACGTACTTCATTAAGCTCTTGGGCTAGGGCATTGTTACCCAAGTGAAAGAGCAAGCCTTTGAGGGCATGCAGTGCATTATTTAGCTCTTCAATCGGTGTATTTTCATTCTCTAGCAGTGTATAGAGTTTCTCTAGCTCATTTTTTAAATCTCTTGTACCTTTTTTTATGAGTGTTTCTATCTGCTCCTCTTCAAAGCCAAATGATTGAAGATACTCATGGGCTAGATTCTGCGTTTTTCTTAATATATTTTGCATCTATTACTCCTTCAATGGTTTCAAAAATTAACTTAGGTTTGAGCGGTTTTTCATGTAGCCCCGTAAAGCCTACCGATTTTACTTTTTGGTAGGTATCTTTATAGACATCTGCTGTGAGTGCATAGGTTGGTGGTGGGATTCTGACTTCCATGAGTTTTTTGAGGGTAGTAAAACCATCCATACCTGGCATTTTTATATCTAAGAAGATTAAATCATAGGTTTTATTTCTATACATACCTACGGCTTCATAGCCACCTAAAGCAAAATCTATATGAGCATTTGGAAATCTTTTTTCTATGAGAAGTTTAAGTATCTCCAAGTTGGTTTCAATGTCATCTATTGCGAGAATACTGAGTGTAGTAGTAGTAGTAGTAGTAGTAGTAGTAGGTTTTTTATCTAAAACCTTGATACTATTAAGGTAAGTTGAGATATTTGCAAAACGGATAAAAGCTTGATTGAAAGCGATGAGGTTTTCTTTTTTTCTTATTTGTTCAGCGACAAAATAGGTTTTGTTAAAGTGTGGTTTTGCCTTTAAAAAATAGACTAAAGCATCAAACTCAGCATAGCTACCATCACAAGAGGTAATGGAGATTAAGTCAGGTATATCTTCTTTAATATCTAAAAGTATTTTAATAAATGTGTCTTTGTCTGTAAAAAGTTGTACCCTTGCACCTATAGACTCAAGAAGTTCTATTTTGTGTATGAGTATTGTTTCTCGCTCTTTATCTTTTGTGTCATTGAAAAAATAAAAACATCTATTTTTTAAAGATATTTTATTACTTTTCATATGATTGAGTGTTAAATGTACAGAAAAAGTACTTCCTTTGCCTTTGGCACTCTCAATAGAGAGTTTTCCACCCATTTTTTGTATCAGTTTATGTGTGATATGTAAACCAAGCCCAAGTCCTTGAGTTTTAGTTTCAAATCGTACATAAGGTTGCAAAATATTCTCTAAAGCTTCACTTTCCATACCTATGCCATCATCTTTAACACTAATGAGTATGGAGGTAGTAGTATCTGTATGTGAAGCTATTTTGGCACTTAGATCGACATTGCCTTTAGATGGGGTAAACTTTATGGCATTGCTAAGTAGGTTTGTAATGATTTGCATAATTCTTTGTGCATCACCAAAG
>JAMONG010000290.1 GCA_027066595.1 Sulfurovum sp. | reverse complement strand
CTCCTAACTCTTCTGCGATGTTATGCATATCTGGACGGTTGAGAAATATGCCATTGACTTTCATGGAAAAGCCTTTTCTTAGTGGTAATCCGAACATTTTTCTTCCTCTTTGTCTTTGTATAATATTGCGATTATAGCTAAAATGTTTAAACCTCACTCTATAACTTTATTGAAAGAGAGATATAAGTAAGTTTTGAATATACTTTTTTCAGAAATTAAACTTACAGGTGGAAAATGATGAAAAAAAAGATAAGCATGATATTGGGATTAGTATTAATTTTATTTGTATTGACAGGATGTATCCCTAAAAATGATCATGTTGGTAAGCCAGCTGCACATAGTTATAAAGATGGATATTATGATAGAAATTACTATTATAGATAAATGTTTTTTACTTAACTATCTAAATAGAGGTTAAGTTTATTTGTGAAATTACTCTATTAAATTTAAGGTAAATCTTGGATATATTTAAAAGGAAATTAAAGTTATGGGTTATATGAAAAAATTATTAGTGGTACTATTTGGTATATTTATTTTGAATAATACATCATCTGCATCTATGTTAGATCAAGTTATATATAATGTTGTTGGACAAGCAAGTAATGCAACAGGTGCACGTTTAGGGGATGAAATATATTATGGAAGTAGTGGAAGTGCTAGTTCGTCAGGTAAAGCCCGTAAACACCGTAAGCGTAAAAAGCATGCACCAGCAAAAAGAAGTTATGCACCTGTAGTGACTGATGCAATGAGAGTTCAAAAGGCATTAACTGGATTGGGTTTTTATCGTGGAAAAATAGATGGTTCTGTCAATTCTTTTGAAACACGATCTGCTATTAAAAAGATGAATATAGCTTATGGAATTAGTAACAGTGCATCTTTAAAACCTGAGGCAAAAGATTCATTGATATTTTTGGGAACATTATTTGATTTTGATAGACAGTTAATATCGACTCAGACTGCAAAAAGGTCTAAAAATAGAAAAATACAAGTTGCTTTAAAACTTCATGGTTATTATCATGGTAATATTGATGGTGCTATTGGAAGTGGTACTCGTAGTTCTATAGCACAATATAAAAACGATAATAGTATGATGCATAGTGGTACATTGGATTTTGAAGAAGAGTATCAACTTATAAGTAGTGCAAAAGAAAAAAATGATAAAAATATTGAAGATTCTATTTCTTCTCTTGAAGCCATGGGAAGACCTGCACTGCAAGTAGCACCTATTCAAAATCAAGTAAATCAAAGTTATGTATATCAAAGAAAGCAGATACAGCAGCAACCACAAAAACAAGTAGTACAACAACCATATGTTTCTCAAGTACCACAGTCTATGCCATCACCGCAAGTATCGGTTGAGAAGGTGCAACAACAAATAACACCAGTAACACTAACTACCCCTCAATCAACAGCACAGCCTGTGACAAATATAGAAGTGAAACAATAGTAAAAGTAGGTTAGTCATATTCAGAGATAGAATTTAAATTTTATCTTGACTTATTGTTAGTCATCATTATGAAGCTGTCCAGAAAAGTCAAAACCAAACTTCATTTTGTTGGCTATCTCTTCTTGCACTTCGTCTATTAAGTCTTCCGCTTCATTTTCTATTTGTTCTATGAGGTTTTTTTGTTCTCTTTCTCTTTTAAAAGTATGGATTTTATGGGGCTTGTCTTTACCGTGTTCTTCGAAGAATTTTTCAAGTGTATCTTCCCAAACGATGGTTAAATCATGTTCTATAGTTTTTTCTTCATCTTCATTCGGTAGTGTATAGTTAAATCCTACGGTTTTTGTGTAGGTAATGACCTCAAATTTATTGTTTTCTTTTTCATTATTTGACATGGTATAAACCTTTTTATAAATATATGTATTATTTTCGGATTCTACACTATCATGCATAAAGTTAGCTTTCATCAGTCTCATTCTTGAGTATTACACATGTCACTACACACAGAATACAGATGATTAAGTGTAGAATGATATATGTAAATACAAGGACAAGCCAATGAATAAAAATAAAATACTGATGCTCTTTTTTAGTATGCTAATGTTGAGTAGTTTTGCTTTTGCAGGTGAAGTAGGGCAAACAACGCTAACCATCTTATTTGGGGCATTTATCTCTGGCTTGCTTCTCACTTTTACACCTTGTGTGTTGCCCATGGTTCCTATTGTTTCGAGTATTATTGCAGGGCAGGGTGAGGATGTTACGAAGACAAAAGCAGTTATATTAGCTGTTGCTTATGTACTGGGTACAGCGGTGACCTATGCTCTGATGGGTGCACTAGCAGGGGCGACAGGTGAACAGTTACAGGCTTACTTTCAAAATGTATGGGCTATATCTGCTATGAGTTTGGTCTTTGTGGTGATGGCTTTGTCTATGTTTGGACTTTTTACGATACAGTTGCCGTCGTTTATACAGTCTAAACTTAATGCAGGGTCACAAGGCATGAAAGGTGGAAACCTCTTTCCTGTCTTTTTACTAGGGATGATTTCGGCACTTATATTAGGTGCATGTGTTTCACCTATTCTCATCTCTTTTCTCTCTGTAGCTATCTCGACTTCAGATGCTACTTTGGGAGCATTAACTATGTTTTTCTTAGCACTTGGTATGGGTGTACCGTTGATACTTCTTGGGTTTGGTGCAGGCTTTTTGATGCCTAAAGCAGGTATGTGGATGGACAAGGTTAAGTACTTCTTTGGCACGCTACTTTTAGGAGTAGCGATATGGATATTTGCTAACTTAAACCTTGTGAACCCTCTGTTCTTATGGGGTGTATATGCAGTGGGTATTGCCATTTATTTGGGTGCGACACAAAGACTTAGCTTTAAAGCTTCTGGTTGGCAGACACTACAAAAAGTAGTTGCAACAGTTATTCTTATTTGGGGAACACTTTTAATTATTGGTGCAGGGTATGGTGAGACCGATATTTACAAGCCCTTACCTAAGTCTTCAGTCACGGTGATTAAAGGTAGTTCAAATGCAGATGCAACACAAGCGTTTCCTTTTGAAAACATCGCAAATATTACAGCCTATGAGATAAAAAGACGTCAAGCTATGGATGAGGGTAAAACGATGATAATTTACTTTTATACTGACACTTGTCCTGTCTGTAAGCATCTAAAAGAGACTACCTTTAAAGACCCACGTGTACAAGATAAGCTTAAAAAGTCTTATGTTGCAGTGAGTGTTAACATGAGTGATGGTACAGACAAGAAAATATCAGCACTAAAGAAAAAATTCCAAGTTTTTGGACCTCCAGGATTTGTCTTCTTAGATGCTGAAGGTGATGTGATGGAAGATGAGAAATTTTACGGATACCAAGAACCAGAAGAGTTTTATGATACTTTAGATTTGATAGCAGAGTAAGTAGATAGTTCATTATTATTGATTGATAATATTCAAGTAATCTATGTGATAACATCCATTTATAGTTAAAAGTGTGTTTTTACCATAAAAAAGAGATAAATAGTAGAATAATAATTCAAATAGAAGATATTTGTTATTATAATTAAATAATTTTGATTAAAAACAAGGAACATAAAGATGACTAAACAAATACTATGCCTAGGATTACTGCTTGGTAGTACATTGATGTATGCAGAGACACCAAAAGAGGAAGTAAAACTTGAAGAGAAATTTGCACATAAGTTACACTGGAGTTATGAGGGTGATACATCGCCAGAGCACTGGGCAGAGATAGATAAAAGCTTTTTTCTTTGTAAAGATGGAAGCAATCAGTCACCTATTAACCTTAGTGGATTTATAGAAGCAGATTTACCTCCTATTGAGTTCAATTACCATTTGAGTGCTACTGAGATTGTAAACAATGGTCATACAGAACAAGTGAACGTTACAGAGGGAAGTAGTATTACTTTTGATAACATGGTGTTTCATTTAAAGCAGTTTCATTTTCATACACCAAGTGAAAATCAGATTAATGGTAACGAATACCCTTTAGAAGCACACTTTGTACATTTAAGTGATACAGGTAAATTGGCTGTTGTGGCTGTAATGTTTGAAGAAGGGGCTGAAAATGAGGGGCTTGAAGAACTTTGGAAAGTGATGCCAACCAAAGAGGGTGGACACAACAAAGTACATGCTAAACACCTCAATGCACTTTTACCAAAAAACAGAGACTATTATGTCTTTAACGGTTCACTTACGACTCCTCCATGTACAGAGGGTGTAAGATGGCTTGTGATGAAAAACAGTGTCACGATGTCAAAAGCTGAGATTAAGTCCTTTGAAAATGTAGTACATCTGCATAACAACAGACCTATCCAACCTACAAACGCAAGACTTATACTCAAATAACTTAACACTTCTTTTTTGCAAAGGCTATGGCATCAGCTATAGCCTTTTTAGCTTGTGGAGAGTTTTTCCAGCAGGTAGTGCCTAAAATATCAGCGACTATCTCCGTGACTTCTTCTACAGAAGCATCGCTTAATTTTTTAAACGAATCTATCCCTATTTGTTCAAGTCTTTTGATGACTGTCACACCCACACCCTTAACGGTAAGTAGGGCGTCTTTTTCTTCTTTACTAAAGGGCATAATTTTCCTTTTTATTATTGTATCTTAAAGGTATCAATAAACAGGGCAGTCGCTACCATGTGTGTGGCTTGGTTTACTCCCTCCATAATATCAGTTTCTGACCATCCAAGTTTTTTAAGTGCATCAATGTCTGCTTTATTTACATCATGAGGTGTAGAGGTAGATTTGAGCATAAAAAGAAGCATTTCTTTCTCTTTTTGGGGAAGCTGTGCGGTGTTTGGGTCTTTTTGTAGGGCTATTATCTCATCTTCAGAGACTTTGAGCATCCCCATTAGCATCCCTTTGTTGAAGCCTACACAAAAATCACAGCTATTTTTTTCAGCGACAAGCATACGCATCATGGCTCCAAGCTTTGGTGTAAAATTTTTGTTTTGGGCTTCTATTTTGTAAAATTCCCATGTATTACGAAGTATCTTTGGGTTAAGACTTAG
>JAMONG010000289.1 GCA_027066595.1 Sulfurovum sp. | reverse complement strand
ATGGTGAAGTGGTTTATGTCTTTATATCTGACATCGCAACGCATGCTACAAATATGCAAACAACGCCCAAAGCCTCTGCATTTTTCATAGAAGATGAAAGCATTACAGATAACATCTTTAAACGTAAACGTATTTCACTGCAGTGTAACGTGAATAAGATACAAAGAGACAAAGCACGATTTAACTCAATCATGACATCATTTCAAGAAAGATTCGAAGATGGTACACTTAAGATGCTCATGGGTATGCAAGACTTTAACCTCTATGCTCTTACACCTATTTACGGTGAAGCGACCTTTGGATTTGGGGAAGCCTATAACATAGGTGGAGAGAAGATGAACCAACTTGTTGCTAGAACAGCTGGAAGTGGGCATAAATAGCTTTATCTTCTAGCTTTTCTTCTTTCTACTAATTGTTCACGTAAAGAGAAATGCTTTTTCTTTTTTGAAACTTTTCTTTCTTTTCTTTTTTCTAGCAAACCTATGTGCTTATTAGGATTTAATACTCTAATTTCGTGTAAGCGTTTCCAAGCAGAAACCCTTGTATACCCTATAAACTGATAGATACGTTTTTTAATACGCTTGGCTAAAAACGTAAAAAAACGTTTCACAGGAATATGAAATACTTTCTCTAAAAGCTCTTCAAACCACTCAAACAATGTCAGAAAGAATGTATATATTTTTGTAATATACTTCTTTAAAAAAGGCACTTTCTCTAACCATTCTAATAACCAAGAGAAGATGAGTATTTCTATAAGTGGGGCAATCCAAGAGCCCCATAAATAGTCTGTAAAAAAGTAAATAATCGCAGTTGAAAACTTCAATACCAGTGCTAATATAAAACTCCAAAACTTTGCTATAAAAACTTTCATGGCTAGCATCCCACCCATAAACTTACCTACAAAACCTAGAGAACCTAAAAATGCTAAACCAGTGATGATTTGTTTAACAATAGGGAAATCTTTAAAATGCTCTTTAACATACACCACTAATCGTTTTATGTCATCGGCTATATGGTCTAAAAAGTGAATTTTTAGATTTTTGTTTATAACCTTTTCTATAAGATAACGTTTACTCAACCCTGTAGCTGAAAGAAATGCAATCTTTTTAAGAAACAAAGTCAAAATAAATTTTCCTTTGACTAAAAAGAAAGCTGCAAGTAATGCTAAAATATTGTGCTTCACAAAGAAAAAAATACGCAATGCCAAAGCCACAATAAAAGCACGACTCTCCTCTACACTAAAGAGTACAACCACTATCACAATAAAAAGAGGGATAACCCACCATACTAAACGTTTATGCATCGTATCTATTTTTTCAATGAGTCTTTAATCGTACTGTAGAGACTTTTTACCTTGGTCATAAAAGGACTCTCTTTAGAGAAATATCTCTCTTTTACTGCTTTTACCGTTTTTTTGATACCCTCTTTCACTACTTTTAAACGCTCCATAGTCTTCACGTACATCTCACGTGACTTTAGCCACTCAATAGCAGTTAAAAGCTTTTCATAGAGCCATTTAAACCAAGCAAATGTCATAAGCTTATCTTCTGTGACCCTAAAGAGCCAAAAAGTAAATGCCGCGATAGGTATCTTAGAAAGATATAAAGATAACCCAAGTACTACCTGACCACTTACAAACAACATCCCCGCATAAATACCAAAAGCCTCAACAATGCTCAATAAAACAACAAAAATAACCAAAATCACAGAAGCATTTGCATGTTGTAGTTTTGCCTCTATCTTCTGTAAAATTTTAAGTGAATGTATCACCTCATAAATCGGCTTAGCAATCCCTTCCCAAATGAGTTCTTCAAAAATAATGAAAATAATAACAAGAATTAATTGTAGAAGTGAAATAAGTTTGTTTTTAATTGTTGTAAGCATAAATATCCCTAGATGAATTTAAAAAGTAATTATAGCAATATTATTGAAAAGTAAAGAAAATAATATCTATGTAAAATAGAGGCTATTTAAAGAAAGTAAAGATTTGTTTTAAGAAAATAGATTATTTCGTTTGGGTTGTACTTAGATTTGTGGGTTTGTGTAAAGGAGTTTACGGTAAGTAAGTGACTGCACACATCCGACAAAGATGAGTGCAAACCGAATGAAAGAACTATTTTCTTCTGAGTTCTTTGATTCTTGCTGCTTTACCCTTGAGTTCTCTAAGGTAGTAAAGTTTAGCTCTTCTAATTCTACCACGTCTAAGTACTTCAATGCTTTCGATTGAGTCAGAGTAAAGTGGGAAAATTCTTTCAACACCAACAGAGTTTGCACCCATTTTTCTTACGTTGAAAGTACGTCCTGTACCTTGACCACGAATGGCAATACAAAGACCTTCATAGTTTTGTACTCTTGTTTTTTCACCTTCTTTAATTCTAACGGCTACTCTTACTGTGTCACCTGCTCTAAATTCAGGAACGTTTCTACTATCTAATTGTGCTTGTTCAAAGCTTTCAATATATTTATTTCTCATGTGTTATACCTTTTTTGTATAAGTCAGGGCGAAAATACTTTGTTTTACACAAAGCAAGCCCTCTTTTTAAGTCCGTGATTTTACTATGATTACCCTTTAAGAACTCTGAAACAACTTCATTTCCTTCATAATTTTTAGGTTTCGTAAATGAAGGTGCTTCTAACAACGATTCTTCAAAGCTCTCGACACTTAAGGAATCACTATTACCAAGTACCGCTTCAACATTACGGCTAATAGCATCACAAACTACCATACTTGCAAGTTCTCCACCTGTTAATATAAAGTCACCTATAGAGAAGAGTTCATCTGCCTGAGTTTCTATCACTCTTTCATCAATGCCTTCATATCTACCAGAGACAAAAACAATATGTTCTTTTTTCGCTAAACGTTTGGCATCATTTTGGGTAAATGTTTTGGCAACAGGAGAAAGAAAAATCACGTGTGCTTTAGGTGAGTCAATTTTCACTTTAGCCAATGCATCCATAAGAGGTTGAGGGGTCATAAGCATCCCTGCTCCACCACCTATCATCGGTGCATCTACACGGTTATGTTTATCCGTAGTAAAATCACGAGGGTTATAGAAGTCTATGGATATTTTATTATCTTCGATTGCACGTTTTAAAATACTTTCAGAGAAGTACCCTTTAATAAGATTGGGGAAAAGGGTTACAAAAGAGAATTGCATAAAGATTAACTAGCCACTAAAATATCTTTAGCATCTTTTGTATAGACAATTTTTTCCTCTAATCCAACGCTTAAGATATAACGATCAATATATGGGAGTAAAAAACTTTTAGATAAGTCTTCTTTTACTAACTTCTCATCTGTTTTAATGACAAGATAATCGGTATCTGCCATACGTTGTATGTCTGTTACCTCACCAAGTACTTCATCATCTTGTTTTACACTACATCCGATGATATCAAACCAAAAATGTTGTCCCTCTTTAAGGTCACAATTTTCTTTTGTCTGTTCAATATCAGAAAAGATTTTAACATTGGTTAATTTCTTTGCAGAATCAATACTCTCATATCCTCTAAATTTAACAATCCCACGCGTAAAATTAATGTCAGCGATAGTTAAATCACCACGAGAACTTGAATAGGTATTACCTACTTTAAATTGTTCTGGGAAATCTGTATGAATGTGAAATTTGAGGTCACCCCAAAGGCCGATTGTACGCCCTATTTGAGCGATGAGTGAAGTGTCATTTGACATGGTTACTCTGCTGGCTTAACATTTACGCGATAATTTTTACCGCCTTTTGCTTTACAACCAGAGATTACCGTTTTAATAGAGTTAATCATTCTTCCATTTTTACCAATGAGCTTACCAATATCTTCACTATTTGCAAAGATGATAATCTCATCGAAACTCTCATCACCCTCTGTTATCTCTACTGAGATATCTTCAGGGTTGTTTACCAAAAGCTTGGTATAGGTGAGAAGGAAGTCTGTAACCATTGACTATTTTTTACCTGCTAGTCTTTTAACTGTTGGGCTCATTTGTGCACCAACTGAAAGCCAGTAGTTTAATCTTTCTTCGTCTAAAGTAAGATCTTTGTTTACAGAAACTGGGTTATAGTTACCGATTACTTCGATCCAACCACCATCTCTTCTTTTTCTGCTGTCTGTTACTACGATTCTGTAAAATGGTTTCTTTTTTCTACCCATTCTTGTCATTCTGATCATTGTCATGTTATGTCCTTTGAATTATGTCTTTTAATTATAGACCACTTTGAGGTATAAAGTATCTATAGATTAAGTCCTGACAACTGCTTTTTAATGACTAAAACACTCATCAAGGCTTAACGAAACGCGATTTTACCATAATAAGACTAAAAATTTTATTAACTTATACGTATCATAATGATTCTTAGCGAGGAATATTTGGGATTCCACCGCCTTGCATACCTGCCATCATGTCTTGCATTTGTTTCATACCACCTTTAGTAGACATCTTTTTTGCCATCTTCGCAGCATTTTTAAACTGTTTTAAAACACGATTTACATGCATAGGGTCAAGTCCAGCACCTGCAGCTAAACGGCGTTTACGCATGTTGTTAAGCAGTTCAGGGTTTTCTCTCTCTTTTGGTGTCATAGATGACACCAATGCTTTGATTTGTCTAATTTCATCAGAGTTTTCTAAATCCATATCACCCAGTTGCTTTGCCATGTTCCCCATACCTGGAATCATCCCCATGATGGACTTCATGCTTCCTAGTTTTTTCATCTGCTCCATTTGGGCTAAAAAATCGTTGAAGTTAAATTTCCCTTTTTTAATCTTTTGGGTCATTCTTTTTGCTTCTTTAGGGTCTATGGTCGCGGCTGCTCTCTCTGCTAGACCCTCTACATCTCCTGCACCCATCAGACGACTTACTATCCTGTCTGAGATAAACTGCTCTAAGTCTGGCATCTTCTCACCATTACCGATGAAACGTAGAGGTACACCTACTTGCTGAGTCAACCCAAGTGCCACCCCACCTTTACCATCTCCATCAAATTTAGAAAGTACCACACCTGTGATACCTATCTTATCTTTAAAGGTTTGCGCAGTTCG
>JAMONG010000288.1 GCA_027066595.1 Sulfurovum sp. | reverse complement strand
TGGTTGGTGATGAGTATCTCTGATGCTGCCACACGACCACCACCAAGTTTTGGTAAAAGTGCTTGGGCGATAACAGCCACGAGTGAAGAGGAAATCATAGCTCTAATTTGAGGTTGTTCATCTCCTGCGAATACATCGATAATACGGTTAATCGTTCCTGCCGCTGAAGAGGTGTGAAGTGTGGCAAAGACTAAGTGACCTGTTTCAGCTGCTGTTAGACCTGCTTCGATAGTCTCTTTATCTCTCATCTCCCCGATGAGTATGATGTCTGGATCTTGACGCATGGCATATTTAAGTGCTGTGGCGAATGAACTTGTATCTTCACCCACACCTCTATGTGAAAAGACACACTTTTTATTTTGATGAATGAACTCCACTGGGTCTTCAACAGTTACTATGTGCTTTTGTTCTGTGAGGTTGATTTCATTGAGCATGGCTGCAAGTGTGGTTGATTTACCAGAACCTGTAGGTCCAGTGACCAAGATAAGCCCTTTTTCTCTTTTGACCAGTGACTTATAAATGGGTGGTGCACTTAAATCATCTAAAGAGGGTACATCAATAGGAATAATCCTAAATGCTGCAGCTGTTTCACCTAGAGTTTTATAGTAGTTTGCTCTAAATCGTCCAATGTTAGGTAGTAAAAGGGCGAAGTCAAGTTCATAGTGTTCTTCAAATTGTTTTTTTTGTTTTTCTGTTATGAGAGAATAACACATTTCCTCAATGTCATCACCTGTCATTTTTGGTAAATTAACAGGTTTAAGAACACCGTCAAGTCTTATTTGAGGTTCTGTACGTGAGACAAGGTGTAAATCTGATGCACCATGTGTTACCACAGATTGGAGTAGTTTTTTAATGTCAAAAGCAGCCATAATTATCCTTTTTTATGAGGTTTTAGTATTTATTTCTAGATAGTGAGTATCATTATATCCAACTATAACTGTTACTCGATATGTAAGAGATATTATTCAATAATTGCAGGTACAATAAAGAAGTCATCTGCACCTTGTGGGGCATGTTTGAGGATATTTTTAGCAATATCAGTACGCTCGCGTGGTTCATCGGCTCTTAATGGAGTACCACCATCAAGTGTTGAAAATGAAGCAGAAAGTGCATCAGTATTGAGTTCATTAAGGTTTTCTATATAGTCTAAGATACCTGATAGTTGTGCTTTTACTTCTTCTTTTTTACTCTCATCTATACGAAGGTGTGAAAGTTTTTCTAATTTGGCTAAGACTGAGTCATCAATGTGCATTTTTACCCTTAATGATAATTTTTCTTATTATATATTAATTTAGTTTAGATATAAATAGTAAACTAAATTATTATTAAGGATATAAAATGATGCCACAATTAGACATGAACTCACAAGAGTTTAAAGATGAGCTAGTAAAAACAGAAAAATTTACAGATAAAGTATGTGAGAGTAAAGGGTGGGTATATGCTCCCAATGAAGATGTAAATGAAGGTGTTATTATGGGGCTTGCACGTCATAAAATGCTCTATGGTAAACGCTTTTGTCCTTGTTTTATGGTAGAGCCAGATCCAGCTAAAGAGGGTAAATTTAAGAGTACAGATGACCGTATCTGTCCATGTAAACCTGCCATAGAAAAAGAGATACCAGAGCAGGGGATTTGCCATTGTCAAATATTTTGTACACCTGAATATAAAGCAGCACAAGAGGCATAAGTAATAAATATAAACATTTAACAGCAAGTTATAATAGTTATTGACTATAATTATCCGATTATTTTAATATGGGAGAGATAACTTGCAAACATTACTACAACAACACGAGATAAATTCTGAAGAACTCGAAAAACTTCTTGAGGCTAGGGCTGAGGGGAAAGCAGATTTCCTTTTGGTTGATGTACGAGAAGATATGGAATACGATGCAGGTCACATTAAAGGTGTAGATATGCTCAAACCTACTACTTCTTTTCAGCAGTGGGCACATGAACTTCTTACACAAACAAAAGATAAAAAAGTGATATTTACCTGTCGTACAGGAAGCAGAAGTGCACAAGTACAAAGTGTTTTTAAACAAAATGGACACAATGGTGCAGTCAATCACTATGGTGGTATCGTTACTTATCGTGGTGCGGTGGAGAGATAAATCGTATGAAAATCCTTTATCTTCATGGCTTTGGTTCTTGTGGTGAAGGTAACAAATCTACACTGCTCAAACACTATTTTGGTGAAGAAAACATACTCTCACCGAACTTACCTTATGCACCTCTTGATGCCATCTCATATATAGAAACTTTACTTAAAGGTAAACAGATAGATATAGTGATAGGTTCTTCTTTGGGTGGTTTTTATGCCAGTTATTTTGCAGAAAAATATGCCATGAAAGCGATACTTCTAAACCCCTCTACCCAACCATGGGAAACATTGGCACCTTATGTAGGATGGCAAAAGCGTTTCTGTGACGATGAAAATTTTGAATTCAAACCTAGCTATCTTGAAGCGTTAAAAACATTAGAAGTAGAGATAACACAAGGAAAGTACATGGTACTTTTACAAAGTGCAGATGAAGTGTTGGATTATACTAAAGCACAATCACTCTATAATAAGCACAAAGTTATCGTCGAGTATGGCGGAAATCACCGTTTTGAAAACATAGATGCCTATATGTCAATGATAGAAAAATTTAGTAAATTAGGAACAATATGAATGTAGTTGACCTTCTGCTTAAGCTGTTAAGTTTTAAGTCTTTAACCCCAGATGATGCAGGCTCGTTAAAGTTTATAGAGGAGTACCTCGATGGATTTGAAGCAATGTATGTCAATAAAGAGGGGGTAAAAAACCTTTTTTTATCTAAAAAATTTGGAGAGGGTGATCACCTCTGTTTTGCAGGACATGTCGATGTAGTACCTGCTGGAGATAATTGGGATACAAACCCTTTTGTACCAGTGATAAAAGAGGGTAAAATCTATGCACGTGGCACACAAGACATGAAGTCAGGCGTGGCTGCTTTTGTGCAAACTTGTAAAGAGGTAGAAGATTTTAACGGAACACTCTCTGTACTGCTCACTTCAGATGAAGAGGGTGAGGCAAAGTATGGTACGGTAGTGATGCTTGAATACTTAAAAGTACAAGGGATGTTACCAGACTACTGTATCGTGGCAGAACCAACGTGTGAGAGAACATTTGGTGATGCCATCAAGATAGGTCGTCGTGGTTCCATCAATGGGTATTTAACGATACAGGGTAAACAAGGGCATGCTGCTTACCCTGAAAAAGCCATAAACCCTGTGCATCAGCTAGCACCTATACTAGATAAGATAGCAGGGGTGAACCTAGACAATGGTGATGATGATTTTGCTCCAAGTCAAATGGTGATAACAGATATTCGTGGGGGAATGGAAGTAACGAACGTCACCCCAGGGTCGCTAAAGCTTATGTTTAACGTACGTAACTCCACTAAAACTACACAAGAAGAAGTTAGAGTACACATAGACAAGTACTTTCATGACTTAGACTACATCTTAGAGCTTACACAAGGCTCATACCCTTTTGTGACAACACGAGACTCTAAAGTGGTGAAATGTCTTGCACAAAGCATAGAAAATATCACAGGGGTTAAGACTAAGCTCTCTACCGCTGGTGGAACGAGTGATGCTCGTTTTATGGGTGCATATGGCATAGATGTGGTTGAGTTTGGTGTAATAAATGACACTATTCATGCCCCAAATGAGTGTACTTCCGTCGTAGAAGTAGAGAAGCTTTGTGAAGTCTTTCACGAGATGGTAAAAACATTTAATTAACTAAAGGACAGGTATGAGAAAGATAATATTAATGATGATGCTATTAACAGGTAGTATCTTTGCACTTGATTGGGTAAAAGATATCGATACAGCTTTAGAAGTAGCAAAAAAAGAGCATAAAAACATTATGGTAATGGTAGAGAGCGAAAGTTGTAGATGGTGTAAAAAGATGAAAGGTCGTACCCTTTCAGATGATGCAGTAGAAAAAAGACTTGAAAAGTTTGTACTTGTTAAGGTGATGCGAGAAGATGGAAATGCCATGGCAAAACTACCAGCAGTAAGAGGTGTACCTACTATCTTTTTTATGAAAGAAGATAAAGCAATCATAGAAGAGATTATCGGTTATTTTAATGTAGAAGATTTTGTCTCGTACATTAATGATGTTGAGAAGAAAGCACAATAAATTACTATGTATATTCGTTTAGTTTTCTTGGGTTTGCTCACTTTCTTTTTTGCAGGGTGTAATGAAAAAACAGAAAAAAAAGTAGGGCCACGTAGTCCTGAACTTAGTACAAAAAAAGAGGTCGTACCTATAGGTACGCAGACCTTACCCGATACTGTAACAACGATAGGAAATCTCTCTTGGCACTCTAACATGAAAGAGGCTTTTTTACTCTCACAAAAAGAGCATAAAGAGATTATAGTCATGATAGGAGAAGATAACTGTCGCTGGTGTGTGAAGATGAAGAAAAAGACACTTTTAGACCCCCGTGTGCAGCAAGAGATGCAAAAATATATCTTAATCTCCATCAAACGTTCCGACAAAGAAGCGGTCAATCAGATAGCAGAATTTGATGGAAACATTCCAAGCTTTTTCTTTATGAATAGTAAAAAAGAGGTCTTAGACTCAGTGGTTGGGTACTTTAATAAAGATGATTTTTTTGAGTATATTACTGAGATGCAAGAGTGAGTAGATAACAATGCACTATAGACCCCCATTAAAAGAGTATGTGATGGCAAGGCTAGTCACGATGGCAGTGGCAGTTTTCCTACTCTATGCTATTGCATTGTGGATGCTTATTGACGATATCGCTTTGGTATTTGTATCGATACTACTTACAGCGATAGCGTTTGCTTTGTTCATCTTTACGGTGATACGTGGGGCTGACCGTATGGGTAAAGAGCTTAATACCATTAATAAGTACCTCTCACACATTGATAAAGTAGATGAGATTCACTATAAAGCACGTTTTTTTACTAAAGAGTTTGAGGAGATTAATCAAAACCTTATGAAAGTACTCAAAGCCTCTAAAAAACGTGAAGATGTCAAACAACGCTACAATGCAAAGCT
>JAMONG010000287.1 GCA_027066595.1 Sulfurovum sp. | reverse complement strand
AAGGTAATCCTATAGAGGATACATTAGAGTTGTTGGAAAAAATACAAGCACAAGACCCTCATAGCTATTATGATGTCAAAGGGCTAGGTGTAACAGGGTACGCTGCAGATGTACTAGGGGGTGCACTGAATGCCGATGCAAATATCATCGAAACCATCGCCCATATGAAGTCTGCACAACGTGCCTTTGGAGAAAGCATCAATGTCATTTGTGACATCGGTGGGCAAGACATCAAAGTGCTCTTTATGGAAAATGGTATGATGAAGAACTTCCGTCTTTCAAACCAATGTTCTGCAGGTAACGGAACCCTGCTTCAATCTATGGCAAAACAGTTTGGTGTACCTGTAGAGGAATTTGCAGATGTGGCATTTTCTGCAAAACAAGCCCCTATGTTTAATTATGGATGTGCTGTATTCTTAGACACAGACAGAGTGAACTTTCAAAAAGAGGGCTACACTAAAGAAGAACTCTTTGCAGGTATCTCCAAAGTATTGCCTAAAAATGTTTGGCAATATGTTGTTCAAGCACCTAACCTTGCAGCTTTTGGAGACCATTTTGTCCTTCAAGGTGGGACTCAGTACAACCAAGCAGCCCTTAAAGCACAAGTAGACTACATCAAAGACAAAGTGCCTCATGCTAGGGTAGATGTACACCCTCATCCTGGTGAAGCAGGAGCCTATGGTGCTGCCATAGAGGCTAAAGATGTTGTGGAAAAACGTGGCTATGCAACATTTTCAGGTATGGAAGAAGCCTTACAAATGACATACACCTCTAAAACAGATGAGAGTACACGGTGTAACTTCTGTAGCATCAACTGTTCACGTACATTCATCGATACTAAGACACCTAGTTCTGAAGTGGTACGTTACATCGCAGGCTTTTCTTGTGAAGAGGGAACGGTAGAGTCACATGAAGCACTTAAAATCCTTAAAGATTCACGTAAAGACTTACAAAAAAGTGTACCCAACTTAGTCAAAAAAGAGTCTGCTGAACTCTTTAAGTCTAACTATAGCCTAGAAAAAACACCTAGTAAAGAGACACAAGTTACAGAACAACAAGTCAAGGTAACACTTGGTGGTTGGGGACCAACACTGCGTAAACAAGTCACAAGAAATTTTCAAACCAGTTCAAATGAAAACAAAGCACACAGACGTAAACTCAAAATCGCCATACCAAAAGTGTTAAACATCTATTCACTCGCACCCTTTTTACGTACCTATCTGGAAGCCTTAGAGATTAGCCCAACCAATATCATCTTCTCTGATTTTTCCAATGAAGATATGTATTTAGAGGGTGCAAAATATGGCTCTGTAGACTCTTGTTACCCTGCTAAGGTAGCACAGTCACATGTCTATGCTCTACTCTATGAAAAAAAGTTTGCACGTAAAGCCTTTGAGTTTATGTGGTTTCCTGCGGTTACAGAACTACCAGGGTATGTCAAACACACCATGGGGCAAACTTCTTGTCCTATAATCTCTGGTACGCCTAAAGTGGTCTACTCTGCTTTTACCAAAGAGAAAAATCTTTTTGAAGAAAAAAACATAGACTACGTAGAAGACCCACTCAATTTTGACAACAAAGATTTACTCAAAAAACAACTTTTTGCTACATGGAAAAGCAAACTACACATCACAGAAGATGAAAACAACTGGGCAGTAGAACAGGCATGGAAAGCACTTGATGAAAATGATGCCAACATCATGAAAGAGGGACGAGTCATATTAGATGAAGCAGTGGCAAATGATGAAGTAGTCATTTTACTGCTGGGTCGCCCTTACCACTCCGACCCAGGTATGAACCATGAAGTCCTTGATGAGTTCCAGTCTTTAGGCTTTAAAACCATCTCGATGCGTGCCATACCTAAAGATGAAGACTATCTCTCACGTTATTTTGGTAATGATGTGCAACAAGAACGTGTAAGTTCGGCCTATGACATACGCGATGTATGGGCAGAAAACTACTCTACAAACTCAGCACAAAAGGTATGGGCAGCCAAGTTTGCTGCACGTCACCCCAATGTTGCAGTCCTTGATTTGTCTAGTTTTAAATGTGGACATGATGCACCAACATACGCCATCATAGATAAAATACTAGGGGCATCACGTACTCCTCACCTTACCTTGCATGACATCGATGCCAACAAACCAGGTGGGTCTATAAAGATACGCGTCAAAACCTTTGCCTATACCCTAGACCAATACAAACTAACGTTAAATCATAAAAACCAATCATCACAAGATGAACCCAAAGAAGAAGGAGTCCTAGCATGAGTGTAGCCTGCAATACAGTAAAAATGACCGATAAAAATGGTGACCTTAGCTTTCTTAACCAAGAAACCACTCAGTGGAGAGATGCACCTAAAGAGCCTATAGCGTATGCATCTAAAAAAGAGACCATTATGCTTGTAGGGGGTCTTACCATTTTACAAGACAAACTCATAGAGACAGCTCTTCACTCCATAGGTGAAAACTTTGTAGCACTGCCAAACCCTGACTTTGAGTCTTTCCAAAAAGGAAAAGCTTTTGGAAACAGAGGACAGTGTAACCCTACCTACTTTACCGTAGGAAATCTCGTCAAATACCTACAAGATTTACGTGATAAAAAAGGGCTTAGCGAACAAGAGATAGTTACTAAATATGCCTATGTCACAGCTGGTGGTTGTGGACCTTGTCGTTTTGGTATGTATATTACAGAGTATAAAAAAGCCCTTCGTGATGCAGGCTTTGATGGCTTTCGTATTACCTCTTTTGCACATGACAAAGGTATTTTCCAAGGAAAAGATGAGGTTGAGCAACTACTAAACCTCTCTCCTAAATTTTTTATTATCCTTGTCAAAGCGATTATTATTGGTGATATTATGAATATATTAGGTTATAAGATGCGTCCTTATGAAGTAGAAAAAGGAAGTGTCGACAATGCTATGGAGACATGTCGTCTCATAGTATCAGAAGCTTTTGAAAAGAAAACTAATCTCACCAAAGCACTTTGGTCTTGTCGTAAAATATTAGCAGAGGTAAAACTAGACCGTTTACAGCCTAAAGCAAAAGTGTTAGTCATGGGTGAATTTTGGGCAGCCATGACAGAGGGAGATGGTAACTACAACCTGCATAGATTTTTAGAAGCTGAAGGGGCAGAGTGTATTCCTCAACCTGTGATGAACCGTCTTATGCTTAGTATCTGGGAGGCAGAACGCAAACTCCATAAAAAAGAAGCACTCACTGTTGAGAGCAGCAAAAAAGTAGACTTTTCAAATGTCAAAAGTCGTATCATGATAAAACTTGCCAAAGCTGCTGTAAAAACACACTTTACCCTCTACGCCAAAGCTATAGGACTACATGACTACGAAATACCAAACATGGAAAAACTCGCAGCACTAAGTGAAGCGTATTACACCCTTGATTGTGAAGGGGGAGAAGGGCATTTAGAGGTAGCACACCTCATTGAAAGTGTTAAAGATAACCTTTCACACCTCACCATCTCTGTAAAACCGTTTGGATGTATGCCAAGTTCTGCTGTGAGTGATGGTGTACAGTCACTCGTCACCAGCCATTTTCCTGAAGCAAATTTTTTAAGTGTAGAAACCTCTGGAGAAGGTGCAGCAAACTTTTACAGCCGTGTACAAATGGCCCTGTTTAAAGCAAAACAATCTGCCAAAGAAGAATTTGAAGCATTAACAGTTCCTAAGCATGTACCTGAAAAAGTAAACAACTATTTGTATCAACCACATAATAGCATGGCAGGATCAGCTGCTAAATTGGTGGAGAGTTTGGGGGTTTAAGCCTCCTCCACCTTACGTACTACCTCAGCTAAAGCCTCTTCGCTATTGTCATCTATTTCTAACTCTTCTACTAAACCAGCATCTGCATCTGTAAATACAACTAAGTCTAGTTCGTCTTCACTCTTGGCTACTACACAGGTGACTACGGCATCACCTGTGACATTGACAGAGGTGCGTACCATGTCAAGTAGTCTGTCAACACCTAGTATGAGTCCTATGCCCTCTACAGGAAGTCCTACTTGCACAAAAACCATAGAGAGCATAATAAGCCCCACTCCTGGCACTCCAGCTGTGCCTATGGAAGCTAGCACTGACATGAGTATGACGGTTAAGTAACCGCTTATGCCTAAGTCAACACCATACACATTGGCTATAAAAACTGTGGCTACTCCTTGCATGATGGCTGTGCCATCCATGTTGATAGTCGCACCAAAAGGCACGGTAAAAGAGGCAACTGAGTTGTCAACACCCATACGTTTTGTCACGGAGCGTAATGTCACAGGTATGGTAGCATTTGATGATGCTGTAGAAAATGCAAAAACTTGGGCATCTCGTATTTTGGCTAAAAATATTTTGGGGCTTAGTTTTGAAAAGAGTTTTAAAATAAACATAAGCGTACCAAAAAGGTGAAACAAAAGTGCTGCTATGAGTACCAGCACATACACAGCTAGCTGTTGCAAGAGGTCTAAGCCTAGCTCTGCTACTGCTTTAGCTAAAAGTGCAAACACAGCGTAAGGTGCTACAGACATGACGATGTTTACCATGTTCATCATGGCTTCATTGATGACTTCTATGCCTTCTGCGATGCCTTTTGCTTTTTTACCCACCATAAGCAGTGAGATACCTAGCAAGATGGAGAAGAAGATAATTTGTAACATATTGCCAGAAGCAAAAGCTTGTATGACATTGTCAGGAATGATGTTTATAAGTACATCCGATATAGGCGGTGCTTCTTTGCCTGTAAAGGCTTCTGCTTCTGCTGAAGGCGTGTTAAAAAAAGGAATGACTACAGAGGCTAAACCTATGGCAGTGGCTATGGCTATGGCGGTAGTAAGCATATAAAGTCCAAAAGACTTTAGTCCTACACTTCCTAGCTTTCGTATGTCACCAATGCCCAACACTCCAGCGATAAGTGAGAAAAACACCAAAGGTACAACAAGCATTTTAAGTGCAGTGATAAACATTTTACCTACGATGTAAAAAAGCCCACCCACAACATATTCATGGGTAAAACTGCCCTCAATGTTGATGCCACTAAGGTTGATGCCTAGCCCTACAACGATACCTAGTGCCATAGC
>JAMONG010000286.1 GCA_027066595.1 Sulfurovum sp. | reverse complement strand
AAATGTACCTAATGAGTATGAAGTCGTACATGTACTTCCTTACAACTTCAGAGTAGATGATCAAGACTTTATAGAAGACCCCTTTGGAATGAATGCATCTCGTATGGAAGCAGATGTCAATATTATTATGACACAAAAATCCAACTTGTCTAACCTTAAAAAAGCTGTACGTTCAGCAGGTGTTGAGATAAACGGTATCGTACTCTCAGGATATGCTTCAGCCATTGCCACCATGGATGAAGATGAAAAAGAGTTAGGTGTAGCAGTAATTGACCTTGGTGGTCAAACCTCTAACCTTGTGATTCATACAGGTAACTCTATCAGATATAACGACTTCTTAGGTGTAGGTTCAAACCATATCACTAACGATTTATCTATGGCACTACATACACCTCTTCAGATAGCTGAAAATGTAAAAGTACGCCATGGTAACCTTGTAGAGAGTTCCAATGAAGTAATAGAACTTCCTATCATCGGTGATGAAGAAAATCGTAATGGCGTGTCACTAGAAGTGGTACATTCTGTCATCTTCTCTCGTGTAGAAGAAGCACTTATGATTTTGTCAAAGTCACTTGAAAAGTCAGCACTCAAAGAACAAATAGGTGCAGGTATCATCTTAACAGGTGGAATGACAAAGCTTAAAGGTATCCGAGAACTAGCACAAGCTATCTTTTCTGGTATGCCTGTACGTGTGGGGTATCCAGTAAATGTCAATGGTCTTTTTGATGAACTAAAAGATCCAGCATTTTCAACGGTAGTAGGTTTACTCTTATACAAAGCAGGTGGTCATACACAATATGAGATAGATTTCCAACAAGAGTTACTTCACTCTAAAAGTATACATGAGGAAAATCTTAGTGACATCAAAATAGGTAATACCATTACCCATATAGAAGAGATGTCTTTATCAAAAAGTAATAAAGAAGAAAAGAAAGAGAAAAAGCAAAGTGAAGACCTAGAAGAGAATATCATCTCATTTGATGATTTACCAGATTTAGGTCATGACAACAAAAACCCATTTAAAAAACTAGCCAACTGGGCAAGGCAACTTTTTTAAATGTTAAATCAACCAAAGGGAGGAAAAAATGGAAGAGTTTGAAATAGATATAATCGAGACGAAGTGCCAAACAAACGGTGCAAAGATTAAAGCAATCGGTGTCGGTGGTGGGGGTGGAAACATGATTAACCACATGATAAGTGAGGGAATAAATAGTATTGATCTTATCGTGGCAAACACAGATGCACAAGCACTTGATAGTTCTCTAGCACCATACAAAATGCAACTAGGTCTTAATGCGACAAGAGGACTTGGGGCAGGTATGATTCCTGATAAAGGAAGAGAAGCGGCATTAGAAAGCTTTGAAGACATCAAAGAGATGCTTGATGGATCTGATATTGTATTTATCTCTGCTGGTCTTGGTGGAGGTACAGGTACAGGTGCAGCACCTATTATCGCTCAAGCGGCTAAAGAGATTGGTGCTTTAACCGTATCTATCGTTACTAGCCCTTTTAAGTTTGAAGGTCGTAAAAGAACAAAGCTTGCTAAAGAGGGTTTAGAAGAACTTAAACGTGAGAGTGACTCTATCATCGTTGTTCCTAACGAAAAGCTCCTTTCTATTGTAGAAAAAAACCTTGGTATCAAAGAGAGTTTTAGAATGGTAGATGACATTCTTGCACAAGCTGTAGGTGGTATCTCAAAGGTAATCCTTTCTCATGGTGATAATGATATCAACCTTGACTTTGCCGATGTAAAAACTGTTATGAACCACAGAGGTTTAGCACTAATGGGCACAGGGTACAGTTCTGGTGCAGCTGCTGCTTATGATGCGGCTAAAATGGCTATTGAGTCTCCACTACTTGACAATATCTCTATTGATGGTGCTATGGGTGTACTTGTTCAGTTTGATATTCACCCAGACTATCCACTAAATGGTATCTCTGAAGCAATGGAAATTATTTATGACAGTGCCGATGAAGATGCAGATGTTATCTTTGGAACAACAACCAATGCAGACATGGAGATAGATGAAGTGAAAATTACTATCGTTGCAACTGGCTTTGAAGATAGAAATGTAGTTTCAGAACCAACAGTCAAAAAACAGGACACTCTTCTAAGCCCAAGTTCTAATGTATGTAACATCAATACAGTTAAAAATAGAATGGTAGTGGGTGGTTACAATGGTGATAATGAAGACATCTTAGATGTACCAACATTTTTAAGAAAGCAGATGGACTAACTCTTCCACTCTTCTTACCCTTTTTAGTTTATCAAGACAGAGAAACTCTTCCTTCTCTGTCTAACTCTTCTACAACATCCTAACAGACTCCTAAATATTAACCATTTTTTGCTATGATACCTCAAACATTTTCTTAGGAATCATTATGAAATATATAACAAAACTTTCAACACTCACAGCAACAGGTTTAGGTACAGTACTTGTAACTGGTATCACAGGTTGTACACAGCAGCAAACACAAGAACAGCAACAAGCTAAAGCGGCTTTTGTCATCATAGAAGAGACGGCTCCAGGTAAGTACAAGATTGTAGATGAATTCCCTGCAGATGAAACACGTATCGTACTTAAAAAACTTGATGGTTCAGAGAGTGTCTTAACACAAGCCCAACTTGATGTGCTTATACAAGAAGAAGCAGCAAAAATAGACAATGGTACTTCAGAACTAACACAAGAGAATCCACAAGCAAGTCAAGGAATGGGTCTTGGATCAACAATTATGGCGAGTATGGCAGGAGCTATGCTAGGTGCATGGATAGGTAACAAACTTTTTGGAAATCAAAACTATCAAAATAACCGTAAGGCTGGATACAAATCTCCATCAACTTACTCAAAAAGTAAAAAATCTTTTTCAAAAGCAAAAACATCTTCATCAAAAAAAGGTGGTTTCTTTGGTAATAAAAAATCTGCTGGAAAAAGTGGTGGGTTCTTCGGTGGTTAAGTTACAGCAAACTACTCCTCTTGATACAGACTATCTAGAGTCACTCGGCTTCGTTTGGCATACAGATACAGATGAAAGTTCATACATTGCAGATGAGCTTATCATCCTTAGTGAAGCTGAAGCCGAAGCATACTATGAAGCTACCAATGCACTTTATGATATGTATGTTGAAGCTGCTGAGCATGTTGTTGAAAATAACCTTTTTCATGAGATAGGTATCCCTTTTAATCTTGTAGAAGCCATCAAAGAGTCATGGGAGAATGATGTGCATTGGCACCTTTATGGTCGTTTTGACTTGGCAGGAGGGATTGATGGTAAACCCATTAAACTTCTTGAATTTAATGCCGACACGCCAACTGCACTTTTTGAAACTGCTATCGTTCAATGGGCAATACTAAAACAAAACAATCTTGAGGAGACAAGCCAATTTAATGCTACCTATGAAGCTTTAGTTAACAACTTTAAAAGACTTGTAACTTTAGAAGAAGATGTCTCTTCTTTTGAAGAAAACTACGATGGATGGAACTTCCTATTTACGTCGGTTAAAGGTAACTCAGAAGAAGAAAATACAGTAAGACTACTACAACACATAGCCACAGAAGCTGGGTTCAATACAGAATTTGCTTACATTGACGACATAGACTTTTCTGCTGAAGATGGTATCTTCTACAACGACACAAACTATGAACTCTGGTTTAAACTCATTCCATGGGAAGACATAGCCCTTGAAGAATCAGACTTAGCCATGCTTCTAAGCAATATCATTAAAAACCAAAAAGCCATCATCTTTAACCCTGCCTACACCCTACTTTTTCAAAGTAAAGGATTACTCAAAATACTTTGGGATTTGTACCCTAACCATCCACTACTTTTGGAGACTTCATTTGAACCTCTTGTAGGACAAAAACAGGTCAAAAAGCCTATTTTTGGACGAGAAGGAGGAAATGTAAGTATCTTAGATGAAAAAAGCAATGAGCTTGAATCAGTAGCTGGAGACTATGACAATCACAAGATGATATACCAAACCTATACAGAACTTGCAACAGATATAAAAGGTCTATCTTATCAAGCAGGTGTTTTTTATGCCTATGAAGCGTGTGGACTTGGATTTAGAAAAGGTGGAAAAATTTTAGATAATATGTCTAAGTTTGTAGGGCATATCGTACGATAAAACTATCTCTCTTGATTGTAAGATTTTAAACCTATCTTACAATCATGCTAAAATGGATTTATTTTGAATGTAATAAAACTTCTACATCAATCACAATACACTTCCCCCCATATTTATCTATAAAAGTTCTAATTTTTTCTATCACCTTTTTATACTTCGCTTCTTCGCAGACAGTAAAAATATAATTATTACTAAAGATATCGTTGGCTTCATCTGCTGTTTTGAGTCCATGGTTACCACAACCTTGTATATTTTTGATGATAGTATAACCCGTCACATCATTCTCTTTAAATAAATCTAATAATCTATTTAAATATACAGACTCAATAATCACTTCAATTTTTTTCATTTTTTTCATTTTAACCCCACAAGATAGTTATAAAATAGTAATAAAGCGGTATCCCTAAAGAGATATTGAACGGGAACGTAACCGCCAAACTCAAAGGCAGATAAAGCCCTGGATTGGCTTCAGGTACAGAGAGTCTCATCGCTGCAGGAACTGCTATATATGAAGCACTACCACTTAGTAATGCGAGCAATAATGTGTCTCCCTTAGTCAGTTCAAAGAAGTACCCTAGTAGAATACCAACAGAAGCATTAAAGATTGGCATTGCTATAGCAAATACAATGAGAAACATACCAACCTTTTTTAATTCATAAATTCTTTTTGCTGCAACCAGTCCCATATCTAGAAGGAAAAATGCAAGCATACCTTTAAAGAGTGTACCAAAAAGAGGTTCCATCGAATCCCAACCATCTTGTCCAGTAACTATCCCTATAATTAACGCACCTACTAAAAGGAAAACAGAAGGATTTAAAAATGCTTCTCTAAATATCTCTTTCCAATCAGTCTTTTTCTTTTCACCACCATTTTCTCCACCAGCGAAGATTGAAGCAAAGACAAGCCCTACCACAATCGCAGGAGACTCCATAAGTGCCATCCCTGCTACCATGTAACCACCA
>JAMONG010000285.1 GCA_027066595.1 Sulfurovum sp. | reverse complement strand
AGATTCTTTACAATATGCTATGGCAATACAAAATGGATGTGAATATTTTGTGACTAGAAATGTAAAAGACTTTAAGAATGTAGGACATATACAAGTGCTTGAACCTATAGAGTTTTTAAAAATATTTGAGTAAAGATGTTGCAAAATAAATAATATAAAAGAGTAAATATGAATAAAAAAATTGAAGATTGTATAAATGGCTAGTCTAAAATTTAATGAAAAACAATTATTTGAAAAAGTTTTTCAAGGTCAAAGTGCTGGTTATGTTTTAGATTTTATTGATAGAACATTTAAAGATTTTTTTCATGATTATAATATCAATATAGAAGATAATAAGTACTATAGAAATGGTAATTCTAAAATGAATAGGCTTCGAACTTTTTGGGAAACAGAAACAGACAAAACTGTTGGTGAAGTTTGTAATGGTTTATTGGAATATGCAAATAGTATTCAAACTATAGAAGATAAAGATAATAAACAAGCTCAATTATATATCAATAGACTATTAGGTAAAAAAGAAGTTACTAAAGATGAAACTAATGAACTAACGGAAGATGAATTTTCAAGAAAAGAGTTTCAAGAAATTGATTTGTCTCTTTTAAATTTAGATACACAAATAACAGATATATTATCTCAGAGAATTAATGAAATAGAAAAGTGCTTAAAATCTCATGCAAATTTATCAGTTATATTTTTATGTGGTAGCACAGTAGAAGGCATTTTACTTGGTGTTGCTTCGAACAATCAAAAAGATTTTAATACTGCAAATGCTACCCCAAAAAATAAAACAACAAAAAAACCTTTGCACTTTCATGAATGGACTTTAAATGCCTTAATTGATGTAGCTCATGAAAAAGAATATATTGGATTAGATGTTAAAAAGTTTAGTCATGCTTTGCGAGATTTTAGGAATTTTATTCATCCATCTCAACAAGCAATGTTAAAATTTAATCCTGATAATCATACTGCAAAAATAAGTTGGCAAGTGCTACAAGCAACTATTGATAATATTTGTGGGAAGCGATAAACACAGTGAATAATCAATTAAGTATAAAAGACGAACTAACAGAGTTTTTACTTTACACTACACCATCAAATGAGATTAAAGTAGAAATCTTTATGCATAATGAAAGTGTATGGTTGCCTCAAAAGAGAATGGCTGAACTTTTTAGTATAGATGTTTCGACTATAAATGAGCATCTTAAAAATATCTATAAAACCCATGAGTTAGAAGAAAAAGCAACTATTGGGAAATTCCCAATAGTTCAAATGGAAGGTAAAAGAGAAGTAAAACGAGAGCTTAATGTTTATAACCTAGATGCTATTTTATCTGTAGGGTATAGAGTAAACTCTAGTCAAGCGACACAATTTCGTATATGGGCTACTAAAGTTTTAAGAGAGTACATCATCAAAGGGTTTGCCATGGATGATGAGAGGCTTAAAAATGGTAGTCACTTTGGGAAAGATTACTTTAAAGAGCTTCTGGAGCGAGTACGTTCTATACGTGCGAGTGAGCGACATATTTATCAGCAGATAACCGATATATTTGCAGAGTGTAGTTTTGACTATGACAGTAACTCTCAAACTACAAAAAAGTTTTATGCTACAGTTCAAAACAAGTTTCACTTTGCCATCACAGGAAAAACTGCGGCAGAGATAGTCTATGAAAATGCAGATATATCTAAACCTAATATGGGCTTGACTTCTTGGAAATATTCGCCTGAGGGTAGAGTGTTAAAATCTGATACGAACATAGCAAAAAACTATCTGTTAGAGGATGACATAAAAAAATTAGAACGAACGATAGGGTCTTATTTTGATTATGTAGAACGGCTCATAGAAAACAGAGAAAAACTTACTATGCAAGATGTGAGTACTTCTGTCAATAAATTTTTAGAATTTAATGAGTTTAAAGTACTTGAAGGATATGGCAAAGTTTCTCATGCACAGGCGAAAGAAAAAGCTTCTAAAGAGTATGATGCGTTTAATAAGATACAAAAAATAGAATCTGATTTTGATAAAGAGATGAAGAAAATACTGAATAAAAAGAGAGTACAAAAATGAACAAACAAGACTTTATGAAAGACCTACAACGCATCTATGATGAGTTACAAACAAGACAAGCAGAACTGAACAGCTATTATGACATTTTGGACAAAGACAAAGGCAATGATAAAGCAGAGAAGTTGATAAAGTTCTTTTTAACCATGCTAAATGTGCCTAGAGATGATGATGGGTACATGGCAGGACTTACACGTCTTGTTGGTTTACGTGAAGATGCACTCGAACAAGTGATGAAGAAAAATGGCTTTGATGAGAGAAAAATACGTATGAAAAAAGAAGTGGCTTATGGTTTTGTGAATGATTTTCATACACAGCGACATGAAGCATTTATACAGTGGATAGAGCAAGAGCAACTCCTTACGCCTTTTTACCGTTCTCTCATTTATGGAGTGCATTATGTAGGGCAATATATGTCAATGTGGCAGAGTGATTGGACACGTCAAATCATAGGTACTATCAACCCTGAACTCTCTCTGATGTTTGATGGTGATGATGCTAAAGTAATTGAAATGCTTAAAGAGAAGTCGCTACTTGACCTTGATACACAAGGTAATGTAGGGGACAGGTGTTACTCTGTGCTTTTAAAAGAGGGTGAGGGGTATAAATCGGTAGCGTATGCAGAAGCATTTCCTCAACATGTGCAAAATGTAACTACCTCTTTACATCAGCTCATTAAGCGTTTGGAGTTAGAGGTAGATGACATCTTTAACCAAAAAGCAGAATGGATAGCATACTTAACAGCACTTGAAGAGGCATTTTCGCATACAGTAGTAGATGAACTCATAGGTAAATGGGCAGAGGTAGACAGAAAATGGATGGCAGTAAAAACTCCACTTCAAGTAGGACATCCACTAGAGTACTACGAAGACCACTATAGAAAAGCAGTGGCTTTAGAGTGGGATTTACGCATAGTGAACCCTAACTTACAAGAGGGCTCACCTACGAGAGAGAACATTAAAAGTTTTGCTTCAGAGATGGCAAAAAAGTTTGGTGCTGAAGCTCAAAAGACCATGGATAAAAACCTTACACAAGTAGATGAAACACAACTCTACATAGGACAACCCATACTTTACTACGGAGCAGAGTTTAATGGACTCTTCTCCGCACAAGTTGTACCTAACGATGAAATAGTCTCAGTAGAACTAGGTAAGAAGATATTTGCTTACGCAGACTTTGTAATGGAGTCTAAGAAGTCTAAGCCTATTATGAAGCTAGGTGTAGAGACGATGGGTGAAGACTTTGTTAAATCACAAAGACAACTTATAGATTCTAACCCTACCTTATGGCAAGAGATTTATGACATCTCAACTATTGGGCATGAGTACGGGCACATTTTATGGTTAGATTCTGACAGTGAAAGTAAGATGAATGAATCAGGGCAGTTTAAAAACATAGAAGAGTTTAAAGCCACCTCAGGTGGGCTTATGGCATTTTTCCATAATGAACGTGAAGAACTTAAAGAACATGTGGTAAATGATGTAGTAAGCCGTGCCGTTGGACTTATGGCTTGGAGAGAAGTAGGTGAAGTATTGCCTTACTATTGTGAAGGGCTTATCCATTTAGACATACTCTTTGGTTCTGGCATCATCACATATGATGGGCAGATAAAGATAGACTATGGTAGGTATGATACGATGAAAGAAGCATATATATCTGCCTATAAAGACTTGGCAAACAACTACTTGAAAAAAGTAGATGCAAGTGAATACTTAGGACAATATACTATAAAAAACGAGGGTATCTACTTACCTAAAAATGAAGAGATAAAATCTTTTGTTGAGCATTATTATACACGCTATAAGGAAATTGGACAGCAGACAGTAACTTTATAAGCATTTGTCTTACCAAAATCTAACCTACTTTTCGATATAATCTTGCCAATTACGCCGTCGTCATGATGGCGATTGCGAGGATTTTTATGTTACTTTTTACACCAGGACCTACGCCAGTACCCGAGTCTGTACGTTTGGCAATGGCTACTCCTACACTTCACCATAGAACACCAGAATTTGAAGCGATATTCAAAGAGACTAGAGAACTGCTTTTTAACCTTTTCCATACTGATGAAGTTATCATGCTTGCATCATCTGGTACAGGAGCGATGGAAGCTGCGGTGACTAACCTTTGTCATAACACCTTACTTTCAGTTAATGCTGGGAAGTTTGGTGAGCGTTTTGGGAAGATAGCATTAGCTTGTGGTCTGAACAATGTAGAGATAAAACATGAATGGCACACACCAGCATCTGTAGAAGAAGTAGTGGAAGCGGTGAAAGCAAACCCTTCAGTCGATGCAGTGGCGATTCAGGTATCTGAGTCTGCAGGAGGACTACGTCATCCAGTTGAAGCGATAGCTGCTGCAGTAAAAGCGATTAACCCAGAGATTATGATTATCGCAGATGGGATAACAGCTGTGGGTGTAGAACCTATAGATGTGAGTAACTTAGATTGTCTTATTGCAGGAAGTCAAAAGGCGTTGATGTTACCACCAGGGTTAGCGATACTAGGGCTTAGTACTGAAGCCATTGAAAAAATAGGAGAAGGGAAAGGGTATTATCTTAACCTTGCTTCTGAGATAAAAAAACAGAGTCAAAATACAACAGCATACACGGCTGCTACGACGGTTATCATCGGTCTTGGGGCTGTGCTTAAAGAGATAGATGCAAAGGGTGGCATAGAAAAACTCTATGCAAACACGGCACTACGAGCAGAAGCCACGGCTAAAGCACTTGAAGCCTTAGGTTTACATATTTATCCAAATTCTCCTGCTCTTTCTATGAGTACCATCGTAGATGAAAATGCCAAAGAGATACGTGATTTACTCAAAAGTGACTTTGGAGTAAATGTAGCAGGTGGGCAAGACCATTTAAAAGGGAAAATATTTCGTATTAACCAGATGGGGCTTATAGAGCCTTATGAGATGGTAGCCTCAGTCAATGCAGTAGAACTTGCTATGGCAAAACTAGGACGCAGAACATTTGATGGTACAGCGTCACGTGTGTTTAACGAGATTTATTTTAAAACGATACTAGGAAGTAAGTAATGGTATATGAACA
>JAMONG010000284.1 GCA_027066595.1 Sulfurovum sp. | reverse complement strand
CTTCCACTCACAGACAGAAAGATAAAAGTTATTACAGATTCTCACGTAGATATGGAAGTGGGAACTGGTGTCGTAAAAGTAACCCCTGCACATGACCAAAATGACTATGCTGTAGGACAAAGACATAACTTAGAGTTTATCAAAGTCTTTGATGAAAAAGGTATCTTGAACGACTACTGTGGGGAGTTTGCAGGGCTAGAGCGTCTTGAAGCACGTCCTGTCATCGTAAAAGCACTTGAAGATGCGGGGTACATCATCAAGATAGAAGAGCATGTACACCAAGTAGGTCACTGTTACCGTTGTAAGAACATTGTAGAGCCTTTTATCTCTACACAGTGGTTCTTGAGTTCAGACATGGCACAAAACTCCATACAAAAAGCAAAAGATGAGACAAAAGAGAGAGCAGAAAAAGGTTCAAGCCTCTTCCACCCTCCTCACTGGATAAACTCTTATACTGCATGGATGGATGAGCTTAGACCTTGGTGTATCTCTCGTCAACTATGGTGGGGACACCGCATACCTGTCTTTACTTGTGATGATTGTGGACACACATGGGCAGACAAAGCCGATGAACCTGATGCTTGTCCTAAATGTAGCTCTAAAAAACTTATACAAGACCCTGATGTACTTGATACTTGGTTCTCTTCTGCATTATGGGCTATGTCTCCTCTTGGTTGGGGAAACAATGGCAAAATGGCTGATACCTACAACGATACAGATATGGAAGACTTCTACCCGAACTCACTACTCATTACAGGGTTTGACATTATGTTCTTCTGGGTAGCACGGATGATGATGATGGGAGAGCACTTCCAAGGGAAACTCCCCTTTGAAGATATTTACATGCATGCACTTGTTCGTGATGAACATGGTGCAAAGATGTCTAAGTCTAAAGGAAACGTTATTGACCCTCTTGATATGGTTGAGGAACACTCTGCTGATATTATTAGATTTACATTGGCTTACCTCGCCGTACAAGGTCGTGACATTAAGCTGGGTGCTAAGAACCTAGAGCAGTTTAGAAACTTTACAAACAAACTTTATAATGCAACGAACTACCTGCAACTTAACCATGCAACATTTAAAGACCTAAAAGACATCGAAGTAGTAACGCCTCTTGGACGTTACATGCAGAGTCGTTTGTCTGTAGCAGTTAAAAAAGTAAGAGACAGTCTAGATACATACAACTTCTCTGACGCAGCAAAAGCACTCTACAACTTCGTATGGAACGAGTTTTGTGACTGGGGTATCGAGTACTCAAAAGCAGATAGAGAAAGCATCATAGAACTAGGAGCTATCTTTAAAGAGACACTTAGAATGGTTTCTCCATTTATGCCGTTTATCTCTGACCACCTTTACCACAAACTCTCTGGTACAACACTTGAAGAGGAAGAGTCACTTATGATTATGAACTTCCCTAAAGCTGTACAAAGAGATGAAGAGGCAGAAAAGATGTTTGCTATTATCGAAGAGTCCATTACTGCACTACGTCGTGCAAAAGTCATCATAGACATGGGTAACTCTAAAATAGACAAAGCCTACATCAAACTAGATGCATCTGCTAAGATAGATACTGATATGGCCAAACCTTTCATAGAAAAACTTGGAAAAGTACTTGAAATAGAATTTGTTGAGGCTAAAGTAGTAGACAGTATTACAGATGTCTCTGACAACTTGGAGGTTTACCTACCAACTGGCGAGATAGACATGACACCTATTATCACTAAGCTTACACGCCAAAAAGAGAAGCTTGAAAAAGAGATAGCAAAACTTAACGGTATGCTGAACAATGAACGTTTTGTGGCTAATGCTCCTGAAGCAGTTATAGTGGAGAACAAACAAGCACTTGAAGATGCGAACAAGAAGATAGCTAAGGTTTCGGCCGAGTTAAATAATTTTATGTAATCGTAGGTGTGACAATGTCACACCATTTTAACCCTAAAAACTATAAGAAATATCTGCAAACACAAAATCACTGGCACGAATGGCATCAAATACCACAGAGCCACCTATATAGTCTACGACACCGACATTTAGATTGACTGCATCCATCACTTCATACTTTATCCATGCTCTTTGAAAGCCACCTTCATCTAGCTTTTCACCATAAAGTGAGATGAGATAGTTGGCTGTGAGTGTGGCATTTAAAAAGTCTGAGCTTACACGAAATGCATGTTGATACTCATGTTTTTTTAGAGGCACTGCCTCAGTGATGAGTCTCGCATCGTAACTTCCCATATGTCTTGTAACTATGTCATAAGAGATGAGGGTATCGGCGATACCTTTATACTCTACCCCTGCAAGAAAGTCCGTTCTTGAAAACTCTTTATCTCCTGTCGTAAAATATTTCAATCCATCAAAATAGGCAAGTTCTGTTTTGAATAACCATGAACCTGTAAGTACATTCAGTGCTGTTCCGTACATCTCTATCTTATCATGTGCGATACTAGCTGATGGCTTCGTAGCTGTTGGTAAAACAAGTTGCCCTGCATCATTACGTACCTTTGCAGCATAAAAGTTCACATCCCAACCCGAAAACTCACCCCCAACAGAGAGAGCATACGTCAAGTCACTGTAGCTTTCATCATCAGGTATCTCCACAGGTAATGGACTAAACATAGAACCAAAAGGAGGGTTAAGTGAAAACATCTGTTCCAAAATAACAATAGGCGTGACACGCCAGTCTCCTATAAAGTAGTCAAATTTTGCCATACTTACAGGCAGACGTAAATCTTCTATATCTGCCATCGCAGGTCGACGGTTATCAAGAGGGTTGAGTATATCAGTGACTCGTATCGTATCTGAACGACCCCAAACGACAACCTGACGCCCTACTTTTACATCAAAGTTATCGCTAATGCTACCTTCTACATAGGCATCATAAAGCCGTACTTCACTTTTAAAAGCATCTAACTCTTGTGAAGAAAACTTTTCTGTTCCCCGTATCTCATAGATGGCATCATAATAGGCTTTGGCATTGGCTTTGATACGCCAACCATTTTCAAACTTATGGTCATAGTCTAAAAGAAGCGAAGAGCGTAGTGAGGAGATAGCATCATGAGGCTCTTCTCCTGAAAGTGAATAGCTTAACTGTTGTGTAAGCTTACCACTAAAACCAAAGAGGTCTGTTGATGTTTCATCGACTGTTTCAGCAGATGAGTCTTCATCAAATCCATCCATGAGTGTATCTTCTGTACTTGTGGCTTTTTGGGTTTGGATGGGTGTATCATCAAATCCACTCATATCTATCTCTTGGGCATACAGTAATGCATGACTACAAAGAGCCACAGCAGTTACTATAGATAAACTACTTTTTAGCACTTACATTCCTTTTTCTAATCTACGTGTCGTAAACATAGAGTCATTGATAGGCTTATTTAATTTGATGTTAGAAAACTTCAAGATAGTCTTGTGTGTCGTCTTTTTACCTTTTTTAGTAGTCATAGACATCTCTTTTGGTACCCAAATACCACTCATTTTTGTTAATTTACTAATATCCATGTACTTTTTCTTACCATTTTTCATAAAGTTAATGGCACGTACCACCACATAGTTATCTTTTCTAACAATGGCGATGGTTTTTGTATAGCCTGACTCTTTTCTTACTTTTTTTGTACGTGGTGTACTCTCGACCATCCATGCTGCATTGCCTCGTACTGTTGTTTCTTTAAGAAGTTTAAAGTCAAAATCTTCTAAGTTTCTATCTGTCATGTCAAAATATGAAAAATCTGAACCCATAAAACTAGAACTTTTGTCTGAACTAGGAATTCGTTTTACCTTTTTAAGTGCGGGTAAGTAAAGCCATTGGTCATCATCTTTGTTTGCATCATCATAGTCATAGGTTAAAAAAGCAGTATTTTTTACATCTGCAGGCGATTTGAAAAACATTATAGAGTAACTATCTTCTCCAAAATCTTTTCCGTAAGTTTTTAAATCTCTTACTCTTTTTTTACCATTTTTATCAATGAGTATCATCTTCATATCTTCAGAGAGTGTTTGACCATCATCACGGGCATCCACTTTTTCCATAATGGCTCTTGCTTTTGGCTCATCTGCAAAAGATTGTGTTGTTAAGATTGACACTCCAAGTGTTAGTCCGATTAAAAGTTTTTTTGTATTCATTATTTTCTCCAATTTCTAATTGTAACGCAACAGCGTTATTTAATCCAGCCACGTTTTGCAGCAACTATCATCAATGCAGGTGCAAGTAACAAGTCAGCTAAAAGTGCCAAGACTATCACTGAACCCGTTAAAAGTCCAAAGTTTTGTACCGAAATCATATTTGCCATCATATAGGCATAAAAACCTAATGATAACACAATCGTCGTTATCACCATCGCTTTACCTGTAGTGTAGAATGTTTGTTCTATCGCTTTAGATGAGTCGCCACTTTGTAGGTAGTATCTCCTAAAATTGTGCATAAAATGTATAGTGTCATCCACCGCAAGCCCTATGGCTATGCTTCCGATGAGAAGTGTAAACATATCTAAAGGTATATCTGCCACAGACATAATGAGCAACCCTAAGATGATAGGTGTAAGGTTAGGTATCATACTAAGCAACCCTATACGTACTGAACCCAAAATAAGCATCATCATAAATGTAATAGCGATAAATGCAATAGTATAACTCGTTACCGATGAGTGTACAGAGTTTGCAAAAGTATTGATAAGCAGTGGTATCATCCCCGTTGTTACTACTGTGTCATTTGGGAATGTTTTAGCTGCTTCTGTTTTAACATACGTCAGCACATCGTGAGATTTTACTGCATCTGTCCAAGGAAGTTTGATGGTAATACGTGCTTTAGAAAACTGGCTGTCTACCACATCTTCTAAATCGTCTGAACCTGAATTTTCAAAGAGTAATAACTCTTGAGAAACGAGGTTAGCATCATTTGGAATAGAATAAAATTCTTCTTTATTTTCATGCAAGGCACGGTTTGTCTCTTTAACGATAGTTGCCAAAGAGACAACCTTACCAATGTGCGTATAACTATCGACATAGGTTTCTAAATGTGCTGAAAAAGTATTGAGTTTATTTAACCTATCTGGGTCATTCCATCCATTCTCTACTTTTGTATCTACCACAACTTCTATCGTGACTGAACCATTGAGTGCTTTGTCTATCTCTATGGTGGAGACTCT
>JAMONG010000283.1 GCA_027066595.1 Sulfurovum sp. | reverse complement strand
ATTTTATCACCATCTTGCATGAGAAGTGTAGGACCTAAGTAGCTACTGTTAATCGCATACGTATCTGTTTTGATACCTTCAAAAAATGTATGTTGTGCCTCTTGAACATTTAAGTCATAGTGGTTTACCCCATCTCTTAGTGTTGGTTTTAAGAGTTGCGGTATAGGAAGTTTGGTATTGAGGCTTTGAATGTTTCTGTTTTCTTTAGCTTCACACCCTGTAACGAGTGCCAAAGCTGTAATGGAACTAAGCGATAAAAATATTCTACGTTTCATCATAAATCCTTATTTGTTTTATAAGGTTATGATAGTTCCTTTATGTGTAGCTAATGTGCATACTTTAGAACCAAAAGCGTATACCCACAAGTATATTTGTCTCATTGATAGGGTTATAGTCTCTGGTATTTCCAAAGGTTTTTTCCCAGCTTACACCAATGTAAGGAGCAAATTCACGGACAAACTCATAACGTAAACGAAGTCCTGCTTCCATAGATGAAAGTCCAGAGCCTAGTCGCATAGTTGGGTCATCTTTTGTGTAGAAGTCTGCTTCTACAGAAGTGGAGAGTATGAGCTTTTGGGTAAAAAGCATTTCATATTCTGCATCAAGACGAAGACCTACATTTCCATCACCATTTACAAGTAACGCTGTACGTGTCTCAAAGTAGTAGGGTGCTAAACCTGAGAGAGCAAGTTCTGCCCATGTCTGTGAGGCATTGGTGTTTTTGTCATAGGCTAGACCTATTTGAGCATCCCAAAATGGTGCGATGGCTCTTGAGTAGAGCAGTTCAGTTTGGCTAGACTCCACACCATCTGATGTGGCTTCGCCAGCACTGTAAACGTAGAGCTTATCTATATCATAACCCATGTAGAAACTACCTTCCCAAATGCGTATGTTTTCATCATTATTTAGCATTTCAAACCTATCCATAATAAGCATTGTACGAAAAGGATCATCGGCACTTGCCGCATATACATTTTGACCTAATCCGATAATAGTTATTAAACTTAATAGTATTCTTCTCATCATATCTCCTTTACGCCACAACTACTTTTCTAAACATACCAGCCATGTGGTAGAGTAGGTGACAGTGGTAAGCCCATGAGCCTTTGGCATCAACTGTGACTCTATAGCTTATTTTTGATCCTGGTTGCACGATAACGGTGTGTTTTTTAACCAAATGGTTATCATCACCTGTCTCCAAATCACTCCACATACCATGTAGGTGCATAGGGTGGTTCATCATCGTGTCATTGATAAAGGTAATACGCAGGCGTTCACCATAGTGAAATGCTAGGGGTTTAGCATCTGCATATTTTATGCCGTTTATCGACCACATGTAGCGTTCCATATTACCTGTAAGATGCAAGACTATCTCTCTGTCTGGTTTCTTATCATGTTTGGTAGAATATCTGTTTTTTAAGTCGGCATAGGTGAGTACTTTTCTACCATTGTTTCGTAAGCCTACACCTGGGTCATCAAGTCTGTATTTAGGTGACATTGCCATCATGGTTGTCTGCACACCTCTAGCCATAGGTAGAGGGGTGATAGGGTACTTTTGGTCTTCCATTGTCTGCCATTTGTATTTCTTCATACGCTTTTTGTTTGGCATCGCCATCGCTGAAGAACACTTCATACCTTTGTCTTCTTTTTTGTTCATCGCTCCCATATCCATGCCCATGTCAGTCATGGAGAGAACGGGCACAGGATCCATCTTAGGTGGTATGGCTAATAAAGAAGCACTAGGGGTAAGTGATCCCATCGCATAGCCTGAACGTTCCATACTTTGAGCAAAGATAGCATAGGCTTTGTTTTTCTTAGGTTGTACGATGATATCATAAGTTTCAGCAACCCCAATGCGTAGTTCATCCACACGTACAGGTTTGACATGGTTACCATCAGAGGCTACCACAGTCATTTTAAGTCCTGGTATACGTACATCAAAGAAAGTCATCGCAGCAGCATTAACCAAGCGAAGACGAATTTTTTGACCTTTTTTAAAGAGGGCTTTAAATTGTGTGGCAGGATTTTGTCCATTCATAAGGTGTGTGTATGTGTAGCCTGTGACATCTGATATGTCACGGTCATTCATACGCATAGTGTTCCACATACGTCTGTCACCAAAGGCTTTACCTAAGCCTTTTTCTTTGACTTCATCTATAAAAGTGCCTAGTGTTCTTTGTGAAAAATTATAATAGTCACTTGAGAGTTTTAGCTTTCTGTAGATACTTTCAGGTTTTTCATCTGACCAGTCTGAGAGCTGTATGACATACTCTTTGTCATAAGAAAATGGCTCTTTACGTTTGGGTTTAATGATGATAGCTCCATAGACACCTGTTTGTTCTTGAAATCCTGAATGGCTATGGTACCAGTATGTGCCATGTTGTTGTACTTTAAACGTGTAAGTAAAGGTCTCCCCTGGGGCAATACCATCAAAACTAATGCCAGGTACACCATCCATTTGTGGAGGTAAGATGAGTCCATGCCAGTGGATAGAGGAAGACTTTTTTAGTTTGTTTGTTACATGAAGTGTTACGGTTTCTCCCTCTTGCCATACGAGTGTAGGTCCTGTGATTTGACCATTTACAGTAGTAGCCACTGCTGGGTTACCAGTGATGTTTACAGGTGTATAACCGATGGTGAGAAAAAACTCTTTACCTGTAAGTATGTTATTATTGCTTATTTTTGGGTAGTTTGTTTTTGCTTCTACTGTACTGCTACTTAAGGCTAGTAGTGAAGTAGCTGCAATGCCTTTGACAAATGTTCTTCTTTTCATGCTTTATCCTTTTAAGGCTTGATCTCTAAGTTGTGCAGATTTTTCATTATATTCTTTGGTATCTATGCCACCATTTGCATAGCGTTTATCTAAAATATCTTGGGCATCTGATGGTTCTTTTTTCTTATCTTGTAGTAGATAGACTAATACGATAAAAATAACTATGGGGATGAGCCATCCAAGACCCATGCCCCAACCATGTGTAAATGTATTCATAGGGTATCCTTTCTGTTTGTTTTATATTTTACTTTATACTAAATATGTGTATATAGTGTGTACATATATATGCATTATTCTTACAGTAAATAGATAATATGTTTGCTAGAAAATAATAAAGTAGAAGTTTTAAAACCTACTAGATAAGAGGAGGGAATCTAGTAGGTAAGGAGGTTTCAAATAAATTTCAAATAGTTCAGATCAATGGGATATTAGTTACTTCCACATTTACCTTGTGCTTTCATGTTACCCATGTTACCTGCAACACCATCTGGCTCACTTTTGAGTTTGTCTGCATGCTCTAGTTCGAGTTCAGTTTTTGTTTTTGCTTTCTCTACATGTTTTTTAGGCACTGCTTTTTTTGCTGATTGGTCAGCACCACATTTACCTGCTGCTTTCATCGCAGACATATCATCTGAGACAGCTTCTACACTTGAGGCCGTTTTATTTGCATGTTCCAACTCTACAGCTGCTTGATTTGCATAAACCATTGCTGAACCTAAACCTAATGCAAGAAGACTTGCTAATACTAACTTTTTCATATTGTGTCCTTTAAATGTTGTATAAATTTCTAGGGTGTAAATACATCCTAGTTACAAGTGAATTATAGTGCTCTTATGTGTATGCTCCGTGCCCATAGCGTACACAATAACTGCACACTCTTTTTCTATGCTATACATATAATAAAAGGTAAAGGAAAAACGATGAATCATTTAGTAAAAGATGTCGTATGTGACATGGATATCTCAACCGATACCAAATTTCAAACAGTAGAAAATCATGAAATCTATTATTTTTGTTCTATAAACTGTCAAGAAAAGTTTGAAAAAGACCCTCATACCTATATGCACCAACATGACGAAGAGGAAAACTGTTCTTCGTGTAAACCTTTGGAGCATACGGATGTACATAAAGTAACTTCAGTTACAAAGAGTGATGCTATCTATACTTGCCCCATGCATCCAGAAGTACAGCAGGTTGGAGCAGGGACTTGTCCTAAGTGTGGTATGGCACTTGAGCCTATGGTTACTGAGATTGGTGAAGAAGACACAGAAGAGTTAGACGACATGACACGTCGCTTTAAAGTGAGTGCCGTTTTGGCATTTCCTCTGTTTGTTATGGCGATGACAGCTGACCTTATGCCAAGCCTTTTACCCTCATGGTTAGAGATGTCTTTGGTACAGTGGATTATGTTTGTCCTTGCTACACCTGTGGTACTTTGGGGTGGGTGGCCATTTTTTGTACGAGGGTTTAACTCTGTGAAGACATGGAATCTCAATATGTTTACACTCATAGCCCTTGGCGTGGGAGCTGCGTACGTTTACAGTCTTGTGGCACTCTTTTTGCCACAGCTTTTTCCTCCTCAAATGCAAATGCACAACGGCTTGATAGATGTTTATTTTGAAGCAGCAGCTGTCATCGTCACTCTAGTGCTTCTTGGGCAGGTGTTAGAGTTACGTGCACGTTCACAGACTAACACGGCCATACAGATGTTACTAGGGCTTGCCCCAAACACAGCACGCATCGTAAGAGCAGATGGCAGTGAAGAAGATGTTCCTTTAGAAGAGGTCGTTGTGGGTGACACCTTACGCATACGCCCAGGCGATAAGATACCCGTAGATGGTGTAGTCGTAGAGGGTGAAAGTAACATAGATGAGTCCATGGTCACAGGTGAACCCATAGCAGTAGCAAAAGCAGAGGGTGACAAAGTCATAGGAGCAACGGTAAATGCTACAGGCTCTTTACTCATAAAAGCCCAAAAGGTAGGGGCAGATACCTTACTCTCTCAAATCGTCGATATGGTAGCCCATGCCCAACGTTCACGCGCACCCATACAAAAATTAGCCGATATGGTCTCTGGATATTTTGTACCTATCGTAGTACTCATCGCAGGGCTTGCCTTTGCGGCTTGGTATATTTGGGGTCCTGAGCCAAAGTTAGCCTATGCAGTGGTGAGTGCGGTGGCAGTGCTTATCATCGCTTGTCCCTGTGCTTTGGGGCTTGCTACGCCTGTGTCTATTATGGTGGGTACAGGTAAGGGTGCATCAGTGGGAGTACTTATCAAAAATGCAGAAGCCCTAGAAGTGTTAGAAAAAGTAGACACTTTAGTGGTAGACAAAACAGGTACACTCACCGAGGGTAAACCTAAATTGGTGACGGTTGAGGTAGAAGAGGGTGTCGATGAGAGCTTACTCTTAAAAGCCGTAGCAACACTGGAACTCTCTAGTGAACACCCTTTGGCAGAAGCCATTGTAGAGGG
>JAMONG010000282.1 GCA_027066595.1 Sulfurovum sp. | reverse complement strand
ACAGATGCAAATGGTAATTATGCTATAGCCGTACCAGCAAATGATACATATGTTGTTACTATAAGCACACCAGCAGGTACTTCACCTGCACAAGGCTCTAGTGATAGCAGTGTACCCGATATAACAAGTGAAAATGACAAAACACATAATGGAGCAGGTACAACAGTAACTGTAGGTATAGTAGATAATCTTACGCTAGATTTTGGATTTATTAAAAATGGTAGTATCAGTGGTAATGTATCTGTTGATAATAATGATGATGGAACGGGTGATAGCAATTTAGCCAATGTGACACTTGCATTGTATGATGCTAATGGTATTAAAATTGCAACAACACAAACAGATGCAAATGGTAATTATAGTTTTGATAATTTAGTACCTGGGGAATATACTATTAATGAGGTACAACCAGCTGGATATCTTAGTGTGAGTGAAAATGAAGGTGGTACAGATAATGATAAACCTAATGATGGCGTTGTAAATTCTATTCAAGCAGTGGTTTTAGCAGGTGAAAATGATTCTGGTAATGATTTTGTTGAAAAGCAAAATCTAGGTGCCATTACAGGAAATGTTAGTGAGGAAATTAATGGTAATCTTCAGCCAATATCAAATGTGACACTTGTTTTATTTGATACATCAGGTAATGAAGTAACAAGAACACAAACAGATGCCGTAGGTAATTATGAATTTATTGTACCTCCAGGAAACTATTATATACAAGAGCAACAACCTCTTGATTATTATAATGTTAGTGAAAATGAAGGTGGAGCAGATAATGAACCTGTAAATCCACTTATAAATACGATTAATGTTGTTGTCGGTATAGCTGAGACAGATATTAAAAATGACTTTATCGAAATTCATAAAACAGTAAAACCAGGTTGTGGATGTGCCACAACAGAAATATGTATACTTACTACATCTATCGCAACAAACATTGCAGATACATCTGCAACGATACAGTGGGGTAAGGTAACAGATGTAATGTCATATGAGATATTTGTAAATGGTAAGTTTGTTGCAGCAGTTGGAGCTAATGTGACATCTTTTGAATTAGATAATCTCCAAATCAATACGGAATATAATGTTGAGGTAGTCTCTATTAATGGTAGTGGTAATAAGCTTGTAAAAATTATTAACTTTAACACTACTGATAGTTTTGCATGGTTACCAGCCGTGTATAATGTTATACTATACTAGATATTAAAAATTAAAGAAGACTCGTACTTAGATGCACTTTGCTCTAAGTATGAGTCTTAAAAATGTAAACTTACACTACTTCTTAAATCTGTTATTATATATAAAGTAGTACTACTCAATATTATCCATAAACACACCAATAATATCAGTCATCGTAAGAATCCCTAATAGTTCGTTATTATCTATAACAAGTAGACGTTTGATGCTAGAGGTTACCATCATTTTAGCAGCATATTTGATGTTGAGCTGTGATGAGACCGCCATAGCAGGGATAGTAGCAATATCATAGACATTGAGCAGGTCAATATCTCCATCTTCTGCAACGATACTTTGTAAAATATTTTTAAATGTCACAAGCCCGTAAGCACCATCAGCTTGTGTCTTTTCAACGATGATAGAACGTACTGACTGTGTACGCATAAGCTTAAGTGCTTCTCTTACTGTGGCAGTGGGTGCAACTGAGATAAGTTTTTCTTTTGGGGTCATAACTTCTTTTACTAACATTGTTTTTTCCTTATAACATACATTTTATATCGTCTTCAAATTTATGAAGCTCTTTGGTGTCAAGTCCTGCTACATGACTCAGTGGTATGGTGAACGCAAATCCAGCGTTTTCAGGGTTGTCTATATCGAACTCCTCACGTAGGGCTTTCATGACTTTCATAGAGAGTTTACGTGGTAAGATAAAGAGCAGTGCTGAGACATTTTCTTCTAAGGTTAAGCCAAAAAAGACTTTTTTCTCTTCAAGTCCTATGCTCTTGCCCTGCAAGATAGTGACAGAGCCTGCACCTGCTTTTTTAGCTACTTCTATAGCAGCTTCTTCATCTTTGTCTTGTATGACGGCGATGAGTGCGGTAAATTTCATGATGTTTCTCCTTTGAGTTGAGATTGCTTCTCTTGTTTTTTTCTATAGTACTCTGCATGTATTCCATATCCCATCACAGTAAGCATAGGAAACAAAGAGGCAAAAGCGATAAGCCCAAAACCATCTATAAGAGGGTTTCGTCCTTCTATGTTTTCTGCAAGACCAAGCCCTAGAGCAGCGACTAAAGGTACGGTGACAGTAGAGGTCGTGACACCACCAGAATCATAAGCGATAGGCACGATGTACTTGGGTGCAAAATAGGTAAAGATGATAACCATCACATACCCACCGATAATATAGTAATGAATAGGGTCACCAGAAACTAGTCTATAGGCTCCAAGTGAAATGCCCACAGCCACACCAAGTGCTACAACCATTCTAAGGATATTTTGTTTAATATTTCCTTTACTAATCTCTTCTGCTTTGATGGCTATGGCGAGTAGGGCAGGCTCTGCCATAGTGGTAGAAAAACCGATAAGAAAGGCAAAGAGGTAGATGAGTAGGTTGTTTCCCATACCTGTTAGTTGTAAAGCGATAGTCTCTCCGATAGGGAAAAGTCCCATCTCTAATCCTACGATGAATGCGTAAAGCCCTAAGACAACCATGACGATACCCGTGATAATTTTATGCAGATGTGCCACAGGTTTTTTAATGATGGCATACTGAAAAAAGAAGATAACAATTAAAATAGGCATAACATCTTTGATAGTACCTACCAGTGCCATAAAGGTATCGTAAGCGGAAAATACATAGGCACTAGCGACTGCCTTTGCGTTGTCTGCAACACTTAATGCTGTCTGAGCAACACTAGGTGCATCCATGAAGGTGTAGACAATGATACCGTAGACTTGCACAAATATCATAGGGGTCAGTGAAGCAAAAGCGATAAGCCCAAAGCCATCTATAGCAGGGTTACGCCCTTTAATACTCGAAGCCAGCCCTATACCAAGTGCTGCCACAAGAGGTACCGTCACGGTTGATGTTGTCACTCCACCAGAGTCATAAGCCAGACCGATAATCTCTTTTGGGGCAAAAAATGTAACGATAACGACTAAAATGTATCCGCTGATGATGTAGTATGCGATAGGGTGTCCAAGTAAGATACGCAGTGTCCCTAACGCGATAGCAAAGCCAACAGAGAGAGCCACGGTCATACGAAGCCAAAAAGCATCAATGAGTCCATTGGATATGAGGGCTGCCTTATCGGCTATGGCGATGAGTGCAGGCTCTGCTACAGTGGTAGAAAAACCAATGGTAAAAGCAAAGAGTAATAGCCAAAAGACCGAACCTTTTTTAGCAAAGTCAATGGCAAGCCCCTCACCAATAGGAAAGATACCAAGTTCTAATCCACGTATAAAGAGTGCGAGCCCTACTGCCACGATGGTAAGACCTATGATAATAGAACTTAGATTTTCAGGTACAGCTTGGATAATAGCACCCTGAAAAAGAGCCACAACAAGGATAATGGGAAGGAGGTCTTTAAAAGAGTTTTTTAAATCCCCAGCAAATATTTTCAAACTTTCTTTCATGGTTAAAATTATAGCTATCCAAAGCTAGAAAAAACTTAAGATACGTCAAGTTTTTTGGGATATTTGGATTACTCTTTCATTTTCTTTCTTATCTCTTTTCTAGGCTCAAACTCCAACACTGTAGCGTTGATACAAAAACGTTGTTTACCACCAGGTGCATCATCAAATACATGACCCAAATGTGCACCTGATTTTTTTGCGATAATCTCAACACGCCTCATGCCCAAAGCGTTGTCTTCTTTTTCTATGGTAGCACCATCAACGGCTTTAAAGAAGCTAAGCCACCCAGAGCTTGAGTTAAATCTATCACGTGTGTCAAAGAGTATGTCACCAGAGATTTTGTCTCTAAAGACACCATCGCCTGTATTTTTAAATGCTGCATATTGCTTACAAAATCTGCCATCAGTTTTTTGATTAAAGGCAACATCGTAGCCTTCACTCTCCTTACCTAGTTTAAAAGCACCTACTGCTTTGTAAAATGCCTTCTCCTCCATATAGCCTGTATGTGCATAAACTTCTTTGCCATTTTCAAAAAAGAGTATGGTAGGTGTGCCTTCTATTTTAGTGGAGAGCTTAAAGCCTTTTAATGCATGTTGTTTAGCCGTTCTAAGAGGGACAGTCCCTTTGTATTGGTCTGTCACATTTTCTTTGAACTTTTCACAAAATCTACAATGTTCTGCATCGATGACTATTATCTCTTTTCCGCCAAGGGGACTTATGGTTTTGATGTCTATTTTTTCATTTGTAAATTTTACGCCTGTGGAGTGGTTAGGACAGTAGCCAAAAGGATTTTTCTCTAAGTAGTTTTGGTGATAGACCTCTGCAGGGTAGAATTTTTTTAAAGGTTTTATCTCGGTGGTGATTTTTCCATAGCCTGCTTTGTTGAGGAGTTTTTGGTAGAGTTTTTTACTTGCTTGTGCTATCTCTTTTTGTTTATCGTTGGTGTAGTAAATAGCAGAGCGGTAGTTGTTTCCTTTGTCATTGCCTTGTTGGTTACCCTGTGTAGGGTCATGCAACTCCCAAAAAGACTTGATGAGTTTTTCTGTAGAGATTTTACTCTCATCGTAGATGACTTTAACCACTTCTGTATGGTTTTGTATCTTCTTTGAATTCTTATGTTTAAGTACGGTTTCATAGTCAGGATTGGCATATTCGCCACCTGTATAGCCAGAGGTTGCACGCTTGACACCCTCTAGGTTTTCAAAGTGCTTCTCTACACCCCAAAAACACCCTGCACCAAAGACAATGGTTTGGGTTTTAGCCACAAGTCCTGTACTAAAGAGAAGGCTAAGTCCTAAAAAGAGTATGATTTTTTTCATAAGTTATTTCCTTAATATATTTTGATGAGAGGAGTGTAGCATATTGTTTGTGTAGTATCTGTAGGATGACCTGTGTCAATGAAGCGTAAATAGCTTTGGGCTATACTTACATAGTTTGAATGAGAAGGATAGATATGAAAAAATTTGACATCATCGTCATAGGAGCAGGGCGTGCGAGTAACTTAGCACGGAATGCAGGTAAAGCAGGACTAAAAGTAGCCATCATAGAAAAATCAAAGTTTGGAGGAACTTGTCCAAACAGAGGCTGTGTACCCTCTAAACTACTCATAGGTTATGCTGAGGTAGCACGTAGTATTAAAGATGCATCGAGACACTTTATAGATGCCAGCATTAGCAACATTGACGTGCAGAAGATATTTGATGATACCAAT
>JAMONG010000281.1 GCA_027066595.1 Sulfurovum sp. | reverse complement strand
GTCAAAGATTTTACAGATTTCGCCGCGACTAGTTTTGAAGGTGCCATCATCTGAATAAGTTGTGTTTTACCTTCTGCGGGGATTGTTTCCCATGTATCTTTACCTTTTGTCAATACAGCAAGTGCTTTATTTGCCTCTTCAACCGTAATTATCATACCATTTACAGTTCCTGCTGTTTTTGCTACTAGTACTGTTGTACTTAATGTTAATGTCAATCCTAAAATTGTTAGAATTTTTTTCATTTTTGTTTCCTTTTTCTAAATATTAGGCATATTTTACCTATATGTTATAAAGATGCAGATTAAGCTCTTATTCTGATACTTTTATCTTTATATCTTTCATAAGCTTTGTCATCATCTTTTTCTCTATCATTTGCATACGCAGTTTATCTTTTATGGCTTCAAATTCAGGGATAGTCTGTGTACTATTGCTATCAATAGATTGTTGTTTAAGCTGATTATATACTACACGTACTTCATCATCTTTTACTTCAATATTACGTGCTTCTTTTTGCATCCATGCACGATTGAGAACAGTTTCTTTTTCCAGTGCTGTTAACTCTTTTTGTGCAGCATCGTAAGCCATATAAGGTAGTCCTATCTCTTGCAAAAGCATCTTTTGTTGTTTTACGGGTATAGCATCATAGTTAGTAATCTTACCTTGTGTACGTTGTACCAAATAGGCATCTGCATCTTTTTTAATAATTTTATGATTATTCACTGTACCTATTACTGTTTGAGGAGATCTACTTTTTTGAACTCTCTTAACAGGTTTAGGTTTAGCATTTAAATTTAAATTACTCAAATCAACCATCTGCGTTGAATCATCTGTTTTCATAATATTTGTTAACGAATTTTTAAGTGCATCTGCTGATACACTATTCATAAGTAACCCCATAGAAATACTTGCTAGAACTATAAACTTTTTCATACCATCTCCCCTATTTATTTCAAAAGATTATTTTTGTGTTGCATTTGTCTCTTTAGTCATCCCAACAATCTTCGCTTTGCTTTTAAGCTCTTTTGCCACTTCAGAGATTTTTTTAGCAAACTGTTGTTGCTTAAGTGATGTAATAATCTTCTCTTTAACACTCTCATAAGGTGTTGGCTTTGCTTCTGCCTTAGTTTCAAGGTAGATAACATGGTAACCAAACTGTGTTTTAACAGGTACCGTTGTAACCTGCCCATTGTCAAGTGCCCATGCTGCTTTTGAAAACTCTGGAACCATCTGACCTTTTGTAAATGTACCCAAGTCTCCACCTTTTGGTCCTGATGGCCCTGTTGATTTTGTTTTTGCAAGTTCCATAAATTTATTTTTTAACGCTTCGCCATTAAGTGATTTTAATGTCTCTATAATCTCTTTAGCTGCTTTTTCAGTCTCAACTAAAATATGTCTTGCATGCATGGTTGCTTTACCTAAAAATTTATCTGCATTTTTTTCATAAAATTCTTTTGCTTCTGAGTCACTTACCACTGCATTATCTAACTGCTCTTTCATCCACATATTAACAAGAAGTTCTTCTTTTATTTTTTCCATATTTCTTTTAAATTCTGGCTTTTTATCGATGCCTTCTTTTGCTGCTAACTCTGTAAAAAGTTGTTTTTCTACCAGTCTGTCTGTAACCATTTTTTGTTCTTCTGGTTTTAGGTCTGTAAAGTTTGCTTGTGGTGCTTGTGCTGTGACAAAAGCTTGGGCATCTTGTTTTGTGATGTTTTTTCCATTGACAGTCACTAAGATGTCTGATGCTAATGCAGATGAAGCGATGATTGAGAGAGCAAGTAGTGAATTTTTTGCGAGTTTTAACATATTTTATATTCCTTGAAAGTGTAATAATTTATCAAGAAGTATATCCCTCTTGGGTAAATCATTCATTAATGTGATATTATTTTATTCTTATTTCATTAGAGCAAGGTTTAAAACGTATGGCAACAGCAAAAAAAGTACTAAAAGAGACAAAAGCAGTCAAAATAAAAAAAGCTACCAAAAAAGAGATAGAAGAGATAAAACAAATCTTTTTAGAGCAGTACCCTGACTCTTTAACAGAACTTAACTACACAAACCTCTATGAACTTCTCATCGCAGTAATGCTCTCAGCCCAATGTACTGACAAACGTGTCAACATTATAAGCCCTGCTCTTTTTGAAAAGTACCCAGACCCCATCAGCCTTGCAAATGCAGACTTAGATGAAGTCAAGTCCTACCTCAACACCTGTTCTTTCTTTAATAACAAGGCCAAAAACCTCATAAAGATGGCACAGTCTGTCATAGAAAACTACGGTTCAGAGATACCCCTAGAGCGTGATGAACTCGTCAAACTCGCAGGCGTTGGGCAAAAAACAGCCAATGTCGTCATGATAGAGTACGCAGGAGCAAACCTTATGGCAGTGGACACCCATGTCTACCGTGTGGCTCACCGTTTAGGACTAAGTGATGCTAAAACTGCCATCAAATGTGAAGAAGAACTCACTAAAAAGTTTAAAACTGACCTACACTTACTTCACCAAGCCATGGTACTCTTCGGACGTTATAAATGTAAAGCAATAAAACCCGAGTGTGCAGGCTGTTTTATGGAAGCACACTGTAAAACGACGCAAACTTTTAAGGTTTAATGCTCATCGTGTGAACGTCTATGGTAACGCTCTACTATCTCTGGGTCATGTCGTAGATTAATTTTGGCATCTTTTTTTCCCTCGTACTCTATACGAGAGAGTACATAACGTATAGACTCTAATCTGGCTTTTTTCTTGTCGTTACTGTTAACTATAATCCATGGAGCATAACTGGTATGTGAACGAGAGAACATCTCTTCTTTATAGTGGGTTACCTTGTCCCACATCTCTTGTGCCTTTTGATCTACAGGGCTTAACTTCCAGTGCTTTAGCGGGTTACTCATGCGCTCTTTAAATCTTTTTTTCTGATTATCTTTGGTAATGGAGTACCATAGTTTTATAAGTATAATTCCATCATCCATGATGGCATGTTCTATTTCAGGGACTTCTTTCATAAACTTCTCATACTGCTCAGGTGTACAAAAATCAAACACAGGCTCTACGATGGCACGGTTATACCAAGAGCGGTCAAAGAAAGTAATCTCACCTGGGTTTGGAAGGTGCTGGAAATAGCGTTGGAAGTAAAACTGTCCAGTCTCTACTTCTGTGGGTTTTTGTAAGGCTACAACTCTAAATTTTCTAGGGTTTAAGTACTGCGTAAACCGTTTGATAGACCCACCTTTACCTGCAGCATCACGCCCTTCAAAGATAATCATCACACGTTTTTTGTTTTCATAGACCCAGTTTTGTAGTTTGATAAGTTCAACTTGAAGTTCTTTAAGCTCTCTTTCGTACTCTACATTTCTTGTAATTTTTGCAAGTTTTTTCTTGTTCATAAGTTGAGAAAGCCCACTTTTTGTTTTAAGTAAATGAATATTTTGTTCTAACTCTTGGAGTATTTTTTGTGATTTTTTATCTTTTATCTCTTTACTGAGGTAGTCTAAATCTTGGAATATTGTCTTCATATCTGTCCTTGTATGGTTATTCCTTAATTTTACTCCTAGACAGCGTTAAAAAAATTGATCTATATCATCAATTAAACTCTATTTATAATACCCACTAAAACTTCATAGGTTCTCTCTACAGATTCTAACTCTACCTCTTCTCGTGTAGAGTGAGGGTAACGGATAGTAGGTCCAATAGAAGCAAACTTCATCTCAGGATATTTTTCTGCAATCACACCACACTCTAACCCAGCATGTATCGCCATCATCTTTGTACGCCCAAACACCACTTTCATCTCTTCACTTACAAGGTTTGTAAACTCCGAAATATCTGGTTTCCATGCAGGGTATTTATCTTGCACCTCTACGTTAAACCCATAAAATTTAAAAAGTGTAGTCGTAGACTCTGTAAGGTAGTTGAGTGCTTCTATGCTCATAGCACGTCCAGAAGCTTCCATAGTAATACCTCCTTTTTCATCTGCTGTGATAATAGCAAGGTTTATGCTAATACTAGGAATACCCAGTTCATCATTCATACCTAGTACACCATGTTGAAACACATCGATGAACGTGATGACCTTTTCACCCTCTTTTAAGACTTTGGGAGTTTCATTTAATACACGTACCGTCACCTCTCCTTCATTTTCCAAGGCTTTTTCACTGCGTACTATGGCTACTGCATTTGCAGGAATGGAGTTTCTACGTTCTCCTGCATAGATACTTGCTAGTTGTGTGACTTCGTTGTCCACTAAGTACTTACCTAGTACTTTGATAGCAGAGGGGATACCCTTATCTATGTCTACCCCTGAGTGTCCACCAACCAGTCCTTTGACTGCCACTTCATAACAAGTACCTTTACCTTCTACATAGCTATCAACTTTGTTCGCTATGAGGTCTGCACCTCCTGCACAGCCTATGTAGACTTCTGCTTCATCTTCAGAGTCAAGGTTAAGCATATACTTAGCCTTTAAATCGAAAGCCACCTCGTTGGCTCCTATGAGTCCTATCTCTTCATCAGATGTAAGCAAAAACTCCAAATCTCTTCTCTCATCCATACACTGCATCATCATCGCTATGGCTATACCATTGTCTGCACCCAGTGAGCTCTCTTTTGCTCGCATGATGCCATTGTCTATATAGGTTTCTATGTGTGGGGCTTTACCCATGCAGACCATATCGTAGTGTGCCTGTAGACATAAAGTAGGGTTACCTTTAGAAATATAGATGTTTTTAACTTCATCTACTTCTACCGTGTAGTCTCTAGCTTTTGCAAAGTCTACTAAAAAGTCAAAGAGTTTATTTGCTGCTTTAGAACAGTGTGGTATTTGAGTGAGGGTTTGAAAGTGTTCGATGATTGCTGACATGAAGTCTCCATTATAGAATAAAAAGAAGTATAGTATAATCCCATAAAAATTAGGATATATTATGTGCCTCATCGTTACCCTCGTTATGCTTGTTCTTGCCATACAAAGTCTTTTACAAGGTCAGTACTTAGCAGGTGTTATGCAACTCATCATTGCTCTTGGGTTTTTAGCACTTCTTATACGTAATGTTATCGCTGTGAGAAATGAAAAAGAGAGATGCACTACGACAGGCTGTGGCATGACTGATTGGTTTACTAAACTCTTTAAAAAGAGAGAAAAATAAATGAAATATTTCCACTTCAAAAGACCTATACATACTATATGCCTTTACGGCTTTGCTCTATTTGCCACATTTATGTTCTCTGCATGTAGTGTTTTCCCTAAACAAATCACGCTAAAAAAGAGCCAAGCAAGAGACTTTACCATAGAAGATAAAGCTTTTACACTTAACGTAACAGCAACTGCCTATACTTCTCGTCATGGTGAGACAGACTCAACACCTTTTCTTGCAGCGTGGAATAACAGACTACACCCTAGTGTAAAATCTATAGCCGTCTCTCGTGACTTGTTAGACATGGGGCTTACCAATGGTACAAAAGTGACTATAGATGGTCTATCTGGTACATATAAAGTACTAGATAAGATGAATAAACGTTGGAAAAAGAAAATAGACATCTATATGGGGGAAAATGTCTCAAAAGCAAGACGCTGGGGGAAAAGAAAAGTCACTATACACTGGACAAAGAAAAGTATAGAACCGTTAAAAGATAAAAAGAAAAAGTGCTATGTCTACAAACATTAGTTATCCATATGGTCATCGGTCAAAAACTTATCTTCATAAGGTTCTTCCTGACAGCCTTCAGACTTAGAAGCACAATACTGTGAATACGCTACTTTAGCAATGATTAACACAAAAACAATAACTATAAATAACAATAAACTTTTTTTCATACTCTAACTATAGCAAAAAAAATTTAGATATAATTTATCTACATATTTTAAGGAGTGAAAATGGAAGGAATTATTGCATTTATCATGCAACATCAGATTGAAACGCTATTGCTAGTTTTTGGCATCATCATATTGGCATTTATTATAACACATTGGAATGAGGTAAAGTTTTGGTGGTTAAACCTCTCTTATAATTTACCTATTATAGGAAAGATATCTCTACTTGCACGCGACATAGAGGGTTTTGATGAAAATCATAAATGGTTTTATTCAGAAGAGAGACTTTGCCGTGACTACTATAATTTTTATGAAAAAGTAGACAAAGACTCTGAGAGTTTTGATGAAGCTAAAGCCTATCTGCACTCGGTAGGAGAACTTGGTCGCAAGCCAACCCCTACTTTTATTTGGGTGATGATATTTGCTTTAGTCATCGTTGAAGCTTTTGGGTTTGCCTATGTACTTGCAGGGTTTACCATACCAGGTGCGAGTGAAGCAACACAACAAAAAGGTGCCATAGGTGTGGCAGCAATGCTTGCTATCTTACTGGTATGGCTCACACACATGACAGGTCAAGAGTTACATAAAAATACCCTTATAAAAAAGATACGCCGTTGGTATAAAAATGACAATGCAGGAGGCACAAACTGGAGAGACTTGAAGCCAGATGAGCAACTTATCTCTATTGACAATACTTTTGATGATGAAAAGTCTCCAAATTATATTAGAATGCTTAACAGGGTAGATGCCAATGATAAAGTAAAAACCACCTATACCAAAACTATTTTGACTTTACTTTTTATCTTTATTGTGGCTATTGGAGCGACATATATCAGACATCAAGTGTTGGTACAAGAGATAGCCTCGTCACATGAAAGTGCTATGAATATCTTTAATGATGATGCCTCACCTTTTGGAGATGTAGATGCTAGCTCTGATGATGATATAGGTGCACTTTTTGGCAATGGAGCAACAGAAGATGCAGAAGAAGACCTCTCAGCTCTTTTTGGTGCAGAGGAAAGTAAGCCTGCTTCGTCTAACACAGCAGCTTCAGGAAACTCCATAGAAGATGAGACAAACCTTAAAGGTGGAGATGCGACTTTCCTTATCTTGGGACTTATGTTTGTCTTTATCCAAATCTTAGGTATTTTCTTTGGTATGCACTGGGATTTTGCAGGACGTGAGTCTAAAGAAGCCTATGAGTGCTTAAGAGGCTTTAGTACCAAAAAAGCCTTCTTAAACTACTATGAAAAAGCAAAAACACACATCTCGCGTGTGGCACAAAGACAGTTACAAAAGTTACAACATAAAATGAACATCATCAATGACAACACGGGTACTGATGCAGAGACCACAGCTATACTTAGAAACAACAAAGACAGAACCTTTAAACAATACCTTACTTTTGAGGATAGATAAATGATGATACTTAAAAAAATACTCTTTACATTTGTAGCTATAGGTACATTACTTTTAGCTCGTAATGATGTACCAAGTTGTTATGAGGCTCTAAAGATAGCCAACCCAAACCCTAGTGTAGAAAAAGAACTTTTTATCTTGGTAGACCAAACCACACCCCTAGATAAAAATATCATGATATATACCTATAAAAATATGATGAAATTTATCAAAAATGGCTATGGTGTGACTATCGCCTCTTTTTCTGCAAACTCAAATGGCAAATATACCGATGTTGCCTACTCAGGTAAACTTGAAGCTCTCTTGCCTGAGAGTTCAAAGCATGACATTGCTAAAAAAGTCTTACGAAAATACCAAGGTTGTATGAATGGACAATATAAATATGCAAAGAAAAAAGCCACAAAGGCATTGGTAACAGTACTTAAAGGTGCAAACAAAAATCTACCACATTCAGATATTGTCAAATCACTCGATGACATTTCAAAGCATATTATCAAGCCTTCTAATGCCTCAGAAAAGAGTGTGCTACTTGTATCAGATATGATTGAACACTCTTCTATTACCAGCTTCTACTCAAAAGGTAGACTTAAAAAAATCGAGACTAAAAAAGAGTTAAGTAAGATAAAAAATTCTGGACACCTTGCTGACTTTGCTGGTGCAGATGTCTATGTCATAGGTGCAGGTATAGTCGGTAAAAAAGGGTATCGAGATGCCAAAACACTTAAAACCTTAAGCTCATTTTGGGAAGCCTACTTTTCAACAACCAATGCCAACTTAAAAGCCTTTGGTACACCTATGCTTTTAGAGAATGTAAAATAATATAAAAGTGTAGGAGATACCATCCTCCTACACTCTGTTTAAAATACTAACACTTCTGTAAGACAACCATGTTTTTACCATTGTCTTTTATCACTCTGCATCCATACATTTCAGATAAGACTTTAAAAGTATGTGCCCTAAAAAAAACGATATGTGTTGTATCTTTAGGGTACCACCATGTAGCAAAAGATGTAGGGTCATTGGTGTGAAACTCTGTTTGTATCGCAAGAAACCCACCAGTGTTTAACTTATCTACTAGACTTTCAAATACCTCACGTGGCTGATGCAGATGTTCAAAAACTTCCGTGGAGACGATAAGGTCATAACTCTTTTTACGCTTTAACGTATGCGGATGGTAGATAGGATCATAGTAGTCACAAGAGATACCCTTACTCTCTAAAAGTGTCGCAAGTAAAGAGCTACATCCACACCCAAAATCTAAAGCACATTTTGGTTCACCTACCAAAGGCAATATAAAATCTAAATAACGCTGAAAATATGCGATATACCCTGCATCATCTTCATTGTTCTGATGTAAATTATAACGCTCTTTTTGCTTTTCTAAGTTTTGATAATACTCTGGAGACTTAAAGATATATTCACAAGAAAGACATTGATAGTAATGAATGTTTGTCTTCTCACAGATAAATGTTTTTGTCGGTTTATCACAAATATGACACTTCAAACTTTAGCTCCTTTGTGCATCTGTAAAAGTCTAACTACTTTCTTCCTCTTCCACGTTTCTTGTTTTTCTTATCTTCTTTCGGTTTTGCGGCATCATACACTTTGAAACCATCACGTTTAGTCGTTTTTCTTTTTTTAGTACTGGAAAATGTTGTAGATTTTTTCTTTTTTTTACCAAATGCCCCATCTGCTTTTTTATGTTCTTTTGGATTCTTACGTGCACCTTTTTGAGTAAGTACTCCTTTAGGTGCATAGCCCTCTAACTTTTCTTGAGGTATCGCTTTACCCATAAGCTTTTCTACATCTTTAAGGGCTACCATCTCTAAAGGTGAAATGAGCGTAATCGCTAACCCTTTAGCCCCTGCTCTACCTGTTCGCCCGATGCGGTGTATATAATCACCTGTCACATGGGGAATATCATAATTCATCACCACTTCAAGCTTAGGAATATCTAGTCCACGTGCAGCGATGTCTGTGGCTACAAGTACACGAATTTTACCCTCTTTAAAGCCTTCTAAAGCACGGCTTCGTTCTCCCGAACTTTTACTCCCGTGTATCACAGCCGTTTTCAGTCCAGAGAGATTAAGCTCTTTTGTTACATCATCCGCCACCTCTTTTTTACGTACAAAAACCAACACTTGTTGGTAATTCCGTGAGCCGATAAGGTAAGAGAGTAGTTCTGTTTTCTTCTCTTTCTCTACTGGGTACACCACTTGGGTGACTGAGCTTGCCGAAGTCCCCATGCTATCAACCTCAATGAGTTTGGGTTTTGTAAGTATCTGCTCTGCTAATCTTTTGACTGAGCCAGAGAGTGTCGCTGAGATGAGTATATTTTGACGACGTGCTGGAAGGTGTTGGAGTATTTTACTTACCTCATGCACAAAGCCCATATCCAAAATGGTATCAGCTTCATCGAGTACCAAGTAATCTACAGAATCTAGATTTACATTTTTTTGATGTATATGTTCCAAAAGCCGCCCAGAGGTTGCCACGATAATGTCAACACCCGCTTTAAGTCTGTTTGCCTGAGAAGTAAGATTTGCTCCACCATAAAGTACGATGCTTTTTAGAGGCAAATACTTTCCGTATGCCTCTACAGAAGCTTCTACTTGTTTAGCAAGTTCACGTGTAGGTACTATGATGACTGCTTTAGGGTAATGCTGTCCCTCCACAAAATTACGAGAGAGTTCTTGAAGAATAGGAAGTGTAAATCCTGCTGTTTTACCCGTACCTGTCTGTGCACCTGCCATAATGTCTCGACGTGTAAACATAAGAGGTATAAGTGCTTTTTGTATGGGGGTTGCTGACTCATAGCCTTTATCTTTTAAGGCTTTGAGTATCTCTGTAGAGAGTCCAAGTGTGGCTAAAGATGTAGGGTGAGTTTCTTGTTTTTCTACAGCCACGTAAGTTATTTTGAACTTTAGTTAAAAAGTTCATTCCATTCAGGGTTATTTTCTTGATACTTAACGATGAACGAACAGCCTGCGACTGCTTTTTTACCCTCTGCTTGAAGTGCCGTTAAAACATCATTTGTCAATGATTTTGCTATACCTCTACCACCTAGCTCTTTAGGAACGATAGTATGTGTTAAATGGTATTTACCATCTACTACTTCATATTGTATCTTTGCTATTTGACCTTCTATCTGGTATTCATATTGGTTTTCATCACTGTTATGTATTAATGTGTAAGACATGTTATTTCCTTATTTTTGATTGTGAATTATACACTATTTTGACTACTTTTTTGACTTAATTTTCTCTTCAAGTCTTCGTTGCATACGCATTTTATGTTTAGCCACCTCACGCATGTCAGCATCAGAATCACTCTCATCGACTATCTCTACACCAAGGATGGTCTCTACACAATCTTCAAGTGTGACTATCCCTTCGGTTTGGTCATAGCTATCAAGCACTAAAAACATATGCTCTTTTTTCTTGATAAATAAATCAAGTGCCATAGAGACAGGAATATTTTCATTGATTTTAAAAATATCTTTTTGTATACTCTCTAACGTGACACTGTCATCTAAAAGTGCTTGTTTAAATATCTTTTTAGTCATAACAATACCTGTTATTTTTTCAATATTATCTTCATATACAGGTACACGAGAAAATTTAAAAATAGCAGGTTCATTCTCTACAATATCTTTGATGCTTCTCTTGCCATTGAGAGCAAAAACAACTGTTCGGGGAGTAAGAATCTCTTGTATCTTAATCGTATCAAGCATCAAAATATTTTCTATAACATCTGATTCATGTTCATCAAGCACACCCTCATCTTCACTCATCAGTGTAGACTCTATAAGCTCTTGTCGTGTAAGACTTAAACCTTCATCATCTTTTTTAATACGATTCGTCACAAAAAGTGTTAGTAAAATAATGGGATAAGTGATAAAAATAAAAAACTGTATCACATAGGCCGCTACAGGAGCAAGTGTTTTCCAATGTGATGCCCCTATCGTTTTAGGAATAATCTCTGAGAAAAATAAAATAGCAAATGTCAATATAATCGAGACATAAAAAACAGCTCCAGTACCATAGATACTCTCTGCCTGTGCCCCTACAGCAGCAGCACCTAAAGTGTTAGCGACCGTATTTAAGATAAGTATAGAAGCAATAGATTTGTGTATATTTGTTTTATGAGATTTAAGCAGTTTACCTACTTTTGGTTTCTCTTTTTCAAGTACCGAAATGTAAGGCATATTGACAGAAAGTAAAACTGATTCTAAAACAGAACAGATAAATGAGATAATCACCGCGGCAAAAAAGTATAAAAGTAACAAGTCCATATGACTAAAAAAATCCTTATAATAAAATGAGGGTAGCTAACCCTAAAAAACTAAAAAAACCGACTACATCGGTCACAGTTGTCAGTATAACAGTACTACCTATGGCTGGATCAACGTCTAGCTTTTTAAGTAATAGGGGTACCATCGAACCAAAAAACCCTGCTGAGAGTAAATTGATTATCATTGAGAGTGCTATAACAATACCAAGCATCCCTCTATCGAACCATACTGAAGCTATTATACCCATGATTATAGCAAAAAAGAGTCCATTTACAAGTGAGAGCAAAACTTCTTTTTTTATTGTACGAAATGCATCATGTTTTGCAATGTCACCAAGTGCCAACTGACGCACAACAACAGTGAGTGATTGCGTCCCAGCATTACCCCCCATAGAAGCTACGATAGGCATAAGAATTGCCAGTGCAACGATACTTTGCAAAGTCTCTTCAAATAGCCCTATCACCAGTGAAGCTGCTATCGCTGTAAAAAGATTAACAGAGAGCCAAATAGCACGTGCTTTTCCTGCTTTAAAAATATCTTCATCCTCTTCTGCATCATCATTTACCCCTGCAAGGTGATACATCTGATCGGTTGCTTGTTCATTGATAATATCATAAATATCATCTGAAGTGATACGACCTAAAAGTACACCATGTTCATCAACAACAGGCATAGAATTAAGGTCGTACTCTTGAAACTTTTTAACCACATCATTGATATTATCATGATCTTTAGCAGTAATGGGTTTAAATTTTTCAGCGGATTCTTCTATGTTTTCTTTGAGGGTTTTATCAAAATCAAAAATCAATAAATTATCAAGCCCTACCCCATAACGAAGTTTTTTCTCTTTATCTGTCACAAAAAGGTAATTGATATTCTCTAGTTCATCATTTCGGCGTAATGTAGCAAAATTATTAATGACATCATGCACATTTTGTTCTAATCCTGCAGTATACAGTTCCACCTGCATATACGCACCAGCTTCATCTTCATCATACTGTTTAAGCTGTAAAATGTCTGCTTGATCTTCAGAGTCAAGCTCTTCAAAGACCTCTTTAGCCATCTCAACATCACGTTCTTCAAGCTCTTGTATAAAGTCTGTCTGATCATCAGACTCAAGTTCAGTGAGAGATTCGGCTATCTCTTGAGCAGTAAAAGACTCTAGTACATCTTCAAAATATCTATCAGGAAGCTCTAGTGCTACGTCAGCGATGAGTTCTTTAGGTATAAACTGAACCGCTTGAGAAAAGCTTTTATCATCTAAATCTTTTAATAGTTTTGCTATTTCTGAGGGGTGCAGTTCATTATGAGGCTGATTGTCTAAATAGTGTGTAAGTTCGTCCATCATAACCCCTTAAAATGTATTAATTTGAAATTATACTTGATTAAATGTTAAAAGTGTTGAAGAGTGTGTCACTAAGGGAAATAGAGTTTGATAGTTCAAACTCTATAGGTTTTATTTTGCTTCAATATCACATTTTTTAGTGATAATGCAAAGTGGACAGAAATTTGAAAGTCCAGCAATAAGAGGTATCACACCCAAATAGAACCATTGGTTACCACTATAAACACCATATCCTATAAGTGCTAAACCTATAACAATTCTAAATGGTCTACAAAATGCTCTAATTTTATTCACATTCATATTATTTCCTTTAATAATTTTTATTTGAATATAGTATACAGTTATTTTGATTAAAAAGGAGAAAATCACTCTTATTTATTGATAAAAGTGATTTGAAAAAGATTAGAGTTGAGGACCTGCCGATGCATAGTCAAACTCGCCACCATTGTCATCGTAACGGTGGAAGTTTTCTTGGAACATACCTGCAAGTTTTGCTAACATTGCATCGTATTCTTCTTTGTTTTCCCATGTTTCTCTTGGATTAAGGACTTTATTGTCTTTTACACCATCAAGTGTTTTAGGAATCTCAAGATTAAAGAGTGGTAATGTATCAAACTCTGCATCGTTGATAGAACCATTTAAAATACCATCAATACATGCTCTTGTATCTTTAATACTCATACGTTTACCCGTACCATAAGGACCACCAGTCCAACCTGTATTTACAAGGTAGACATTGACATCATGCTTGTCTATTTTTTCACCTAGAAGCTTTGCATACTTTGTTGGATGTAATGGTAAAAATGCCTCACCAAAACATGCAGAGAATGTAGCCACTGGTTCAGTAATACCACGTTCAGTTCCAGCTACTTTTGCAGTATATCCAGAAAGGAAATAGTACATCGCTTGTTCTTTTGTTAACTTCGATACTGGGGGTAATACACCAAAAGCATCTGCTGAAAGAAAGATGATATTATTTGGATGACCCGCTTGTAAGTCTGCTTTATGGTTTACGATGTGCTCAATAGGGTAAGAGACACGTGTATTTTCTGTTTTTGAACCATCTTCATAGTCCACTTTACCATTATCATCAGACACTACATTTTCTAACAATGCATCTTTAACAATCGCTCCATAAATTTCTGGTTCAGACTTCTCATCAAGGTTAATCACCTTAGCGTAACAGCCACCCTCAAAGTTAAAGACACCATGATCGTCCCAACCATGCTCATCATCACCAATAAGTGCTCTTTTAGGGTCTGTGGACAATGTCGTTTTACCTGTACCTGAAAGACCAAAGAAAAGACAAACATCTTCATCTTCACCTACATTTGCAGAACAATGCATAGAGAGTTTACCCTCTAGTGGTAACCAGTAGTTCATCATAGAGAAGATACCCTTCTTCATTTCACCACCATACCATGTACCACCAATAATAGACACATTATCTTCTATATTAAAAAGTACATAAACATCAGAATTCATACCATGTTCTTTATACTTTTCATTTACTGTTTTACATGCATTGTAAACAGTAAAGTCTGGTTCAAATTTTTCAAGTTCAGATTCTGTAGGACGAATAAACATATTTTTAACAAAATGTGCTTGCCATGCCACTTCAGAGATAAAACGAACCGAACGTTTAGATGCAGCACTTGCTCCAGCATAAACATCTGTTACATAGATGTTTTTACCCGAAAGCTGTGTCAAAGTAAGGTCAAGAAGTTCATCATATATCTTTTTGTCTATTTTTGCATTGATGTCACCCCAAGCAATATGCTCATTTGAAGGTGCTTGGTCTACAAAATATTTATCTTTAGGACTTCGTCCTGTGAAGATACCTGTATCACACATTGCCGTGCCTGATGTAGAGATTTTACACTCTCCACTGTTTACTTCGTGCGCTTGCAACTCATCATAACTTAGGTTGTAATAAACATCACCAATGTTTTTTAGTCCTAGTTTGTCAAGTCCGTTGGGCGTTTTGATACTCATGATATCCTCTTCTTTTGTAGATAATTAATTTAATGCTAAAGCATAAATCAAGAAACCAATATTTCTTGATTTATACGAAAGTGTAACATATCTAACTAATAATTTTTATTAATTAGATACGTGATGTCTACTTTATTTGAAAATTGACAATAATACACCTGCTGCAACTGCCGAACCAATCACACCTGCAACGTTAGGTCCCATTGCATGCATAAGTAAAATGTTTCCTGGTTTTGCTTCAGAACCTACTTTACTAGCAACTCTAGCCGCCATTGGTACAGCAGATACACCTGCTGCCCCAATAAGTGGATTGATAGGCTCTTTAGAGAACTTGTTCATCAACTTTGCCATAAGTACACCTGCGGCTGTTCCTGCAGAGAATGCTAAAAGCCCGATGACCATAATACCCATTGTCTCAGCGACAAGGAACTTATCTGCTTGGAGCGTCATACCTACACCAAACCCTAAGAAGATAGTCACGATATTAATCAATGAGTTTTGCATCTCATTAGAAAGTCTATCAACCACACCTGACTCTTTTGCAAAGTTACCAAATGCAAATGAACCCATCAGTGGTGCTGCATCAGGAAGAATAAGTGCTATCATCATAATCACCACAAGAGGGAAAATAAGTTTTTCAAGCCTATGTACTTTTCTTGTCGTTTTCATCACAATTTTACGCTCTTCTTCTGTCGTAAGTGCCTTCATTATAGGAGGCTGTATCACAGGTACAAGTGCCATATACGAATATGCAGCAACTGCAATAGCCCCTAGAAGTTCAGGTGCAAGTGCCGAAGCGATAAAGATTGAAGTTGGACCATCTGCCCCACCAATAATACTAATCGCAGCAGATTGTTGTAGTGTAAAGTCAACCATGTCTGTGTACTGTGAAAGTGCTGCAGCCCCTACCAAAGAACCAAAGATACCAAACTGTGCAGCACCTCCAAGAAGTGCTGTCTTAGGGTTGGATAGTAGAGGACCGAAGTCTGTCATCGCTCCTACACCCATAAATATGAGTAGAGGGAAGAACTCATTGGCTATACCCATTTCATAAATAATACCCAACATATGCCCTGGAGCGGCCATATCTGCAATAGGTATATTGGCTAAAAGTCCACCAAAAGCAATAGGTAAAAGTAAGAGTGGTTCAAAGTTTTTTCCAATTGCTAAGTAGAAAAGGAAAAAGATAATAATGAACATAATCACACGTCCCCAACTTTGTGCAAATGTAGAAACTTCTAGTCCATGAGCATTTTTTAATCCTTCTTCAGGATTAATCATAGCATTAAGTCCAGTGGTACCAAAGAAAGAGGCTATCAACTCCGTCACAGATTGTGGCTTGTACGTAGCTTTCTCTTGTGCAATCAACTCTTCTTGTGTCAGTGGTGCAGATGAAGTTGCACCATGTTCACTTGCTGTTGCCACACTGCCAAACAATGTGACTATAAACAACATAGAAAGTAAAAGGTGTTTGAAGTTCATACTTACTCCATTGTGGCTAAAAGTTGAGCGTCTGCTACTGCGTCATTGACATTGACATTAATAGAAGCAATTTTACCTGCTTGTGGTGCTGCAATATCGATTTCCATTTTCATCGCTTCAAGAATCATAATAATATCACCCTCAGCTACTGTATCACCTGGGTTTTTAAGTATTTTCCATACGTTACCTGGTGTTTGAGAATTGATTTCAACACTTCCTTTTCCTGATGGAGCAGCTGCTACTGGTGCTGCCGCTGATGTTGCTGCTGGAGCAGGTGCAATTTGAATATCACCTTCACCCTCTGCTACTTGTACACTATATTGTTTACCATCTACTACTACTGTATAATTTCCTGCCATATCTTTATCTCCACTACAATTATTATTTTCTTTGCCTTTTCTTACCATGAGAGGGCCTTCACCCTTCAAGAACGCAATACCTTTTTGATCACAAGCACCTGCGATGAAAATGTTTTCATCAGATGTCTCTAATCCTTCTTCTTTCAACACTTTAGTCCAGTGTGCAATAGATTTTGTTTCATCTTTATCTGCAATGTCTAAAGGGTTTTCAGTGGTAGGATCAAGCTTAAGCTTTTGAGATGCTAGTTCGATAATCTCTTTGTCCGCTTCTACTGGTGTTTTACCAAAGTAACCAAGTACCATACGACCATATCCAGGAGCAATCTGCTTCCATGGACCAAACATCACGTTTGCATAGGCTTGTTGCCAATAAAATTGTGATACTGGGGTAACTGATGTTCCATATCCACCACGTTCTACCACTTCTTTCATCGCTGCGATGACCTCATCAAACTTTCCTAAGTCACCAGAGTCTCTCATCATCTGAGTATTGGCTGTCAAAGCCCCACCAGGCATAGGAGAGAATGGAATAAGAGGAGAAACCTGTGTTGCTTCAGGTGGTATCATATATTCAGATAAACACTCTTTGAGTCTCTCTTCATACTTAAGTACTTTATCAAGTTTTAAATCACCAAGGTTATAGTTGGTTCCTTTTGTTGCATGAAGCATTGTCAAAATATCTGGTTGTGAAGTACCACCAGATACTGGTGATGCTGCCATATCGATACCATTTGCTCCTGCTTCAAGTGCAGCAAGATATGCTGCTACAGAGACACCTGCTGTCTCATGTGTGTGTAGTCTTAAATGTACACTCTCGCCAAGAAGTTTTCTTGCCATTGCGATAGTCTCATACACTTTGTGAGGGTTAGCCGTACCTGATGCATCTTTAAAACAGACAGAATCAAAGTCAACACCTGAATCTAAAATATTTCTCAGTGTCTTTTCATAAAATGCTACATCATGTGCACCTTTACATCCTGGAGGTAAATCCATCATAGTAACAACTACTTCATGATTCATACCATGCTTTTTAATCATTTCAGAAGAGAAAGCAAGGTTATTAACATCATTAAGTGCATCAAAGTTACGTACCGTAGTTGTACCATGTTTGGCAAACATCTTAGCAAAGAGGTCAATCATTTCACGTGACCCTGTATCTAACATTACAGTATTAATACCACGTGAGAGTACTTGTAGGTTTGCATCTGGTCCAACAATTTCTCTAAAACCATCCATCATCTCAAATGCATCTTCTTGTAAATAGAAGTAAAGAGACTGAAATCTTGCTCCCCCACCAAATTCAAAATGCGTTATTCCTGCTTGTTTCGCTGCTTCAACTGCAGGAAAGAAGTCATCCATAAGAACACGACCACCAAAGACAGACTGAAATCCATCTCTAAAAGTAGTATCCATTATATCAATATATTTTTTAGCCATTTATAATACCTTCTATTATGATTGTTTTCTAAATTCTGTCACTGCAGCAACAATAGCCGCAACATGTTCTGAGTCTTGTGTAGCCGTAGCATTGGATGCATCGGGAACTTCAGGTGCTTTTTCTGGGAAGAATTTATTAATAAGTACTGCTTGTAGCTTCATCACTTGGACAAGCACCAAAAGGAATACAAACACTATAAGCATCCCTAAAACCATAAATTTAAGGCCTTCGCCTACTAAATCAATTTCCATTTTATACCCCAACCTTATACTAGTTTAGTTATGAAATTCTAAAATACTTTTGCTTGATAGCAGATAAAAAAGAAGAATTATCTTCTCTTTCTTCTGCGATTGTTATTTCGGGTAGCTTTTTGTTCACCCATGTACCCTTGCATCATCTCATCTACAGTCTCTTGATCAAAACCAATTTGCGTTCCGATATGCTTTTTCTCTTGTGAGATAAGACGAGACATCAGTTTTTCTAAAAGTAATTCTTTATCCATTTCACTCATATATGTAAGCATATCAGCCGCATCATTGTGTATATGTATATCACGTATCTGCTCTGCTAGATATTCACGTCCTGTGTCATCGAGTCCTTCCCCACCTTGAAGTGTAGCTAGACGCATCTCCGCACCTACCTCTTTTTGTATACGCTGAAGCTCTCTAAACTCTTCTGTAGTGACCAAAGTAATCGCTTGTCCACTCTTACCTGCACGTCCAGTACGACCGATACGGTGTACATAAGACTGTGGATCAAATGGTATATGGAAGTTAAATACGTGAGACACATCTTTCACATCTAGTCCACGTGCTGCCACATCTGTTGCTACCATAATCTTTGTTTCTCCACGTCTATACGCTTTGATAACTGTCTCTCTGTCTCTTTGTTCTAAGTCACCATGTAATCCTGATGCGTTAAAGCCCAGTGCTTGTAAGTGTTCAGCTACTCTATCTACTTCACGTTTCATACGACAAAATACGATACATTTATTTGTCTCTTCAGTTTCAAGAAGTTTTACCAATGCTTCATCTCTTTGGTTTTCATTTATCATATAGTAACGCTGATCGATAATATTATTGGTAGTCTCTTCATCTCCAACAACTGATAAAAACTCTGGTTGATACAAAATATCATTTGCCAACTGCTTAATAGGTTCTGGCATTGTTGCTGAAAAAAGAAGTGTCTGTCTGTTTTGAGGAATATACTCAAAAATCTCTTTGATCTCTTCTAAGAAACCCATATCAAGCATCTCATCTGCCTCATCTAGAACAACTATCTCAGGATTAAAAACATCGATTTTTCCTTTTCTATAAAGGTCTTTAAGTCTACCTGGCGTGGCAACAACTATCTGTACACCTTTATGAATGAGAGCAATTTGTCTCCCATAGCCCACACCTCCATAAACAGTCAGTGTACGAATACCTGCAAAACGTCCTAAGTGGTAAAGTTCATCTGCCACCTGTGTAGCAAGTTCACGTGTAGGCGTAATAACCAATGCACGTTCTATCTCACCTTTTGCTAATTTATCCATCATAGGTAGACCAAAAGCTGCTGTTTTACCTGTACCTGTATGGGCTTGTCCTACTAAGTCTGAACCAGAAGCGATAATAGGTATCGCCTCTTCTTGAATAGGGCTTGGTTCTTTAAACCCTGCTATCTTCACACCTTTTGCAAGGTCTTTGTGAAAATTAAACTCAGAAAATTTCATTTTATTCCTTTGAACAGATACAAAACCTGTCCTACAAATTTGTCCAAAAATATTTTGAACTTAATAGAAACTCTCATAAGAGATTCTATAAATCCAATGTAAAATGTCGGGGTGAGGATACCCCGACCTACAGAAAACGGTAGCTGAGCCTGTCGAAGCTATATCACCATCAATAAAATAACGCCAAATATAATCCTATACACTCCAAATGCCACAAAGGTAAAACGTTCTAGAAATACAAGAAAAAGTTTGATAGTAATGTATGCAACTACAAAAGCTGTCACAAAACCTACGATAAATGCAGCCCAATTTGCATCTGCAAACTCTTGATAATGTTTAAGTAAATCATAGCCACTTACTGCCGTCATCACAGGAATAGCTAAAAGAAAAGAAAACTCTGTGGATGTTTTTCTATCTAGTCCTACCAGTAAACCACCAATAATAGTAGCCCCTGCTCTTGATGTACCAGGAATGAGTGCAAAAACTTGGGCGATACCTACCCAAATAGCCTGCACAAAAGTAACCTCTTCTACCTCACTAACATGAGACTCTTTTTCTTCATAGAAATATTCTACAATGAGAAAAATAATACCCCCAACTATAAACATCCATGCTACCGTTTCAACAGTAAAAAGTGCTTTGATTTGGTCTTTAAAGATGTAGCCAACTGCGGCAAGTGGTAAAAAGGCAACAAAAAGTTTTGTCCATAGTTTTGTTTTTTTAAATGTCATTTTTTCTTTATAGATGAGCATTACAGCCAGTATCGCAGCAAATTGTATAATGACTTCATACGCTTTAGTAAGTGCATCTTGAGATACACCTAAAAATTCAGAAGCAACTATCATGTGTCCTGTTGATGAAATAGGTAAAAACTCTGTAAAACCTTCGATAATCCCTATAATTATCGCTTGAAAAATATCCAAAATATTCCTTAAATCATCGAGCTAAAATAACTCTTATCTTTTGACAATAGCTCTTTAGGTGAACCACTGTCAACTACATAACCATCTTCTAATACATAGATATATTCTGCACTTTTAATCGTGCTCAATCTATGTGCGATAGTAATCACTGTTTTTTCAGCCAAAAAGTCCTGTAGTGCTTCAAAAAGTTTTACCTCTGTATGCACATCCAACGCAGACGTTGATTCATCAAAAATGACCACTTTAGGATTAGCTAAAATCATTCTAGCAATGGCAACCCTTTGCCTCTGCCCTCCACTGAGCTTGATACCGTCTTTTCCAACGAGTGTATCAAGTCCCAAATCTAAACGTTCTATGACATCATCGAGTTGAGCGATATGTAGTGCTTCAAGAACTACATCTGGTTCATACTCTTTGCCTAGCGTTAGATTGAACAGCATTGTATCATTAAAGAGTTTAGGATGTTGCAAGATGAGATGAATATTTTCTCTTATGGTAGAAAGTTTCAAGTTTTTATTTGAGACACCGCCATAAAGTATCTCTCCTTCATCTAGTGGATAAAAGCCTACAAGTATATTGGAAAATGTCGTCTTGCCTGAACCACTCGCTCCTACAATTGCAACCTTGCTACCCTCTTTAATATGCATCGTCACTTCTCTTAAAATATGTTTCTCTTCTTGGTAAGCAAAAGAGAGGTTTTTTACTTCAATATCTACAGCATGTTTACCCTCAAAAGGATTATGTGTCTCTTCTATCTTAGGTTCTTGCTCCATAGCATAAATGCTCTCTATACGCTTACATGCAGCCTTAGCTGTTGAAAGTACGTATTGGAAGTTTATAATGTCTTGTATGGGTGTAACCATCACCCAAAGGTAAGAAAACACAGCTAACATCAAGCCCACAGAAAGGTCTGAATATGCCACTGCCAAAATGCTTACTGCTCTAAATATCTCATACCCTGCTAAAAAAACAAGGTAAGAGTATTTGAGTGCTCTGTCACTTTTATAGCCATAGTTTATGGAGTGCGTGCGTAATTCATCTGCTTTGATGCGACTGTGTTCAAAAAAATAGCTCTCTTTATTGGCTGCACGTATCTGGTGAAAGAGTTCTAATGTCTCAGTGAGTGAAGACTGAAAAAATTCTACCGCTTTGTTCTCTTCTTTCTTTAACTCACCTATGTTGCGAGCAAGCTTTACAGTAAAAAGTACCACTATGGGGTTGGTTATCAAGATAAAAATGGCTAACTGCCAGTGTATCCAGAGTAAAACAAATGCTGAAAAAAGAAGCAATAACACTGCCACAATAAGTTTAGAGATAGTAGAACTCACAAAGCCATCTATGGTTTCTACATCGGTCACAAGTTTAGAAGTAACTGCTCCTACTCTCATCATCTCATACTCTTTAAGTGATACGTGCTTAAGATGCATCAGTAGTGCTAC
>JAMONG010000280.1 GCA_027066595.1 Sulfurovum sp. | reverse complement strand
TGAGAGAGCAGCGATTCATTGAGCATATTATCAATACCCGGAGCACCGCAACAAAAAATTCGCTCTCTTGACTCCCCCATCTGTGCAATACGCTGCGCATACTCTACAGTTGCAGGGAAATGCAGGTAACTCATCTTGGTAATAGCATGACGTATCTGCTCATCGACAGCACCTTCACTGCGTTCACCACCGTGAATATGAGCAATGGGAATATTAAGTAGCAGTGCCGTCGTTGCCGCGGCAAGGGTTTCATAACGATCTCCTAAGAGTAACACCATATCGGGCTTAAGTCGATTCAAACTCTCCGAGAGTAGCAGCGTTGCCAACGCCGTTGACTTCGCCGTTGCCGTAGGGGTATCGGATGCAATCAGATTCTCTATCTTCTCATCAATATAAAAACCGTCCGCTTCAATCTGCTCATAGGTCAGTCCAAACTCTGCGCTAAGATGCATGGTGGTTGCAATAAGCTGTAACTGTAGCGACGCTGAAGCTTCAACTTTTTTTAAAATAGGGTAAAACAGCCCATACTCTGCACGGGTTCCGGTAATTACACATACCTTTCTCATAGCAACTCATCCGCCTCATAATCTTTAGTAAACCACATTTACTGCCTTCTTAAAAAATTGATTGTAGCAAAGTTCGCCTGACTTTCCCATTTAGACTTTCTTGCTCTAATGAATAATAATGTCTGTTTATGTTTTGATTGACTTTTAATGCTTTACAAAAAAAACTATTCTACCAAACCAATATCTTTAGCCCACAATGGAGAAGTATTTTAAATTTACGGTCTCATTTTTTACTAATTCAGGTGCCAAATATGAGATTTCCCAATCAGAAAATCCATCGAAAAGAAAGATGTAAACATTTTTTATATTCATTAAATTATTCCTTTTTACACACCCATAGGCGAACAAATCTCAATCAACGTCCCCTCTATGGAACGTACATAACTAACCGTTTGTCCCCAAGGTTTTTCTGTGGGTTCGGCTATAAGTTCTGCACCATTTTTTACAGCATGGGTAGTGGCTGCGACTACATCATCGTCTATAAAAACAAGCTCAAGTCCAACGGGATTGCCTTTTCTTGTTATCTTTTCATATTTATCATCAAAGTTCATCTTACCCATCTCATAAGAAGCAAAACCTATAGTAGTCTCTCCTGATTTTAATTCAGCATAGTACACTATACTATCTTCTTCAACCACTAACCCACGTTCAAAACCAAAAGCTTTCTCATAAAAACCTAAAGTATCTAGTACATCTTCTACATATATAATTGTATATCCATATTTCATTTTATATCCTTTAAATTTTTATACGTAAATTATAGCCCATCTAATCTTGCACTGGTTTCATCAACAACTTTATTTTGCCACTCTCTCAAATCAGTTGGAGTGATTTGAGATAATAACCTATTCTCAAAATCAGGAAGTATATGTTTTTCAAAATTGAGTTTATAAGCCTTTGTTACATCATCTTCTCTTTCATGTCTATGCAGATCAAGAGAACAATATCCAAACTCCTTTACTGTTGGTAGAATCTTTTTTTTATCTGGACCATACTCCCCTCTTATAATCGCAGCTTGTATCTGTGGTGCAATTTCTTTAGTTATTAGCTTTCTATTACCTGGAGTATCTTCAAGTTTTGTGCTGCGTCTATATCTTCGACCATTAACGTTAAAATCAAGCCAGATGATATTTTTACGGACATACATTCTCATATCGGTATTTTAGCATTTAGTTGGCAATATGTCATATTTCTTGAAAAAAACATAATTATTTCGATAGAATCAAAATTATATTAATATCAAGGAATATAAATGAAAAAAATTCTATTAGCAATCTCCGTTGTATCACTCTTTACTGGATGTTCAATAAAATCTCTAAGTTCAAAGAAAAATGATGACTTTGTTCGTTATGATAATACTAACCATGTTGTTGGAGACAAAGAAAAAGCTATAAAAACTCTAGTCTATATTGAAAAATTCAATGATACTATTGATAAAAAGATTATCTTTTATATTGATAAATTTCCTTATCAAAAAGACTTTGATCTTTGTAGCGATCAAAAAGATTTCAAACAACTTAAATCTGTAATTACCTATAAAAATGGTGACTCCAAACCTATTTATATAAACCACCCAATAGAATGTAAAAGTTCAATCACTTTTGAAAATGAGAAAATAGGATCTTATAATCTATCATTTTTAACTGGTTTTAAAAATTATAAACTTAAAGGGTATGATATGCCACTGCCATACCAGGCCAATAGAAGATTATCTAACTTTATAATTGAAGATAAACCAACTTTTCAAACATCAAGCTATTGGTATTTCGAGCAGTAGGTTTAGATAATGATATTGAACATTATTTTAGGCACATTCACCTTAATCATCACAATTATTGCTATTGGTAAGTATAGATATGAAAACGGTTACTCAAAATATAATACAAAAAAGGAGACACGATGCAACCACTAATGTTAGTAAAAAAAGAAGAGAATTTAGAATGGAAAGAAGAAGATCAAAATACATTTAAAAATATAATGATTGGCTACAAAGAATGTATGCCTTTTGTTGATGAAATTTTACTTGAAGCAAGATTTTTTATGAATACACATATGTTAAATTCTGATTTTAAAAAAGATCCAAAATATTTCATAGCATTTGATGATAAAAATTTAAAGTCTCAAAATATTGTCGCTATTAGTGCATTATATGTTTTTTCAGCATACCGTAAACAAGGATTTGCGAAGCTTTTGTTAGAACAAATCAAGTTTTTAGCACAGAAAGACATTGTACTACAAATTGCGGTAAATGAAAAAAAGTTTAATGATTTAAAAAAATTTTATCTTCAGATGGGATTTCAAACAACTGGAAAAATAAATCAACCAGATGCTCTTGGCATTAAATATATCGATTTATTTTGGTGTAATTCACCAATTAAATTAACAACGATGAATAGTGGAACTAAAATAGAAAAACTATAAAATCTCGTGTAAAAAGGTAGTGTTCAAAAATCTGATGTGTGGAATGGTAATCCTCCCAAAAACCCGATCTTTTCAAAAGTAGAAAATTCCAGTAGAATAATATTAGGAGATTTTCTATGAAACGATCACGCTTTAGTGATACACAGATACTATCAATTTTAAAACAGGCAGAAAGCGGAATGCCGGTTCCTGAAATTTGTAGAGAGCATGGCATCAGCAGTGCGACCTTCTACAACTGGCGAAGTAAATATGGCGGTATGGATGCTTCCTTGATGAAACGGCTCAAAGAGCTTGAAGCAGAGAATAAAAGACTTAAAAAAATGTATGCCGAAGAGCGTTTAAAAGCAGAGATCGTCCAAGAGGCACTTGAAAAAAAGTGGTAACGCCATCTTTGCGTAAGAAGATGGCTGTAAGAGCTGTTCAAGAAAAACAAGTAACTATCCGTTTAGCCTGTAAAGCCTTTAGAATTAGTGAATACTGTTACCGATATGAACTCAAGCTCAATGAGGAGAATGAACTGATAGCAGACTGGCTGATACGCTTAACCCACAATCAAAAGAACTGGGGCTTTGGCTTGTGCTTTTTACATCTGCGTAATGTCAAAGGATTTGGATGGAATCATAAACGGGTCTACAGGATATACAAAGAACTGGAACTGAACCTGAGAATCAAGCCAAAGAAGCGTATCAAGCGAGAGAAGCCCGAAGCGCTCTATACACCTAATAAACCCAATGAAGTATGGTCTATGGATTTTATGCATGACCAGCTGAGTAATGGCAAGCCTTTTAGACTCTTTAATGTCATTGATAACTATAACAGAGAAGGACTGGATATCGAGACTGACTTCTCTCTACCATCCCAAAGGGTTATCCGGTCATTAGAGAGGATCATAGAGTGGCGAGGCAAGCCCAAGGTGATTCGCTGCGACAATGGGCCGGAGTATATATCGGCAGCATTGCAAAACTGGGCCAAAAAGCAAGATATCAAGCTGGAGTATATTCAGCCAGGCAAACCACAGCAGAATGCTTATATCGAAAGATATAACAGAACTGTTCGGTATGATTGGCTGAACTTTTATCTATTCTATTCTATTGAGGAGGTGCAAGAATTTGCAACAAAATGGCTTTGGGTGTATAATAACGAACGACCCAATACGGCAATAGGTGGGATTACTCCTGTCCAGAAGTTGGCTCTTGTAGCCTGATTCTACTTTTAGTAGGGTTGGGGAATGGGAGGATTACCAAGGCATAGTTATTTGGATTATTTATCGCCAAATGAGTTTGAAAAAAGGTATAATTTGGAGTCTTTAAAAAGTTAGGTTTTTATTGGATAGATAATTGTCTAGTTTTTAGGGGACATTCCACCTAGTATCTCTTTTTTACCTTCAAGATTAACTCCTAGTACAGTATAGAAAGCTTTAGAGATATAGTGACCTTCTTCTCTCACTTTATAGTGAATGGCATCCAAGTAAATAAACGGATAGATTGCCTCTAGTGGTCTTTTCCGCCATTCCTCAAGCATTGGTATTAATTTATCCGTTACACTCTTAGAGAAGCTAACACCATAGATATCTTCTATATGGTCTGAGATTTGTGCGTAACTACTGCCTAGAGAGAAGAGAGATAACATTTTCCCCTCTATCTCATCTGACATGGTGGTTTGATTTTTCTTGACTAACTCTGGCTCAAAACTACCATTTCTATCTCTTAGAGTCTCTAATTCAAAGGTGCCACTACTACTTTTCATTGTTTTAGTGGTGGTTCCATTTTTCCTATTTCGTTGTAAGTCTTGGGATAAGTGGCTCTCAAGCTCTGCTTGAAGAGCCAACTCCGTGAGTTGTTTTATCAGTGGTGTTAAGGCGCCATCTTTTCCTGAAATGCCTTTACCTTCTTTAAGTGCTTTGGCGAATGCCTCTACATCGATCTCATATTTCATTATGCTCTCCTGTATCAATTATTTTATCTAATTGACACAGAATCTTGAACACTCCCCTCTAAGCCTATTCCTTTGTTTCCGCCCGTGATTAATACCTTTCTGATAGCAACTCATCCGCCTCATAATCTTTCGTAGCAACCGTTCCTATGATCTCATCCCACCGCATCGGGCTCATCCCCGTTGCAGGACGTTTGACGGCAAGATTGTCTGTATTGAAACGTTCTCCTTTGGCAATAGGACGTGCTGCTACAATTGACTTGCGTGCCACCGCTCTATTGGGCAGTTCACTCGGCGTAGGCATCTTGACACTACTGCCTAATGCCTCTTCAATATGACGAATTGCTCGCACCATATCACAAAGCTCCTGCGGCTCTAGTGATGCTTGATGATCCGGCCCTTCCATAGTTTTATCTAATGTAAAATGCTTCTCGATCACACTAGCTCCAAGCGCAACCGCGGCCGTGGCAACCTCAATACCTAAAGTATGGT
>JAMONG010000279.1 GCA_027066595.1 Sulfurovum sp. | reverse complement strand
CTTTACCTTTTGCTATTTTATTGGGTAACACAAATATAGCTGGCTCTTCAGTCACACAAGCCTGTTCACAAAGTCCACACCCCGTACAGGCATCATCTTGTACGACAGGTAACAAATAGGCATGTTTACCTGTTCTATCATTTTTCTGATACTCTAAGGTAATCGCCTCATCTAAAAGAGGACAGGCACGGTAACAGGCATCACACTGTATGCCCCAAAAAGCAATACAAGACTCTTTATGTACTACTGCCAAGCCCATAGAAGCTTTGTTAATGTCAAGTTCATTTTTTTCATTAAGTAAACTTGACATATCTAATGCTCCAGAAGGACAAACAGGCACACACGGAATCTCTTCACACATATAACAAGGGACTTCTGTAGGTACAAAAAATGGTGTACCTATCAAAAGAGAGTCACCCCCTTTTGCCATTTGTAAGGTACCTTCTCTTTGTTCTCCTGTCTCTTGGTTCACATTGGTATCTCTATTGACACATGCTTCAGCACATAAACCACATTTGATACAGGCACTTAAAAACGCTTTTTCATCTAAAGCACCTGGAGGTCTCAGTACCAAAGGTGATGCCTTAACACTGTCTGCATACCCACTCCATAACATTCCTCCTAACGCAGCTAAGCCAATGCTTTGTGCCGTTGTCGCCATAAAGTTTCGTCTGCTATTGGAGTGTGCCATCTTGTTTATGCCTGATAGAGTTTAACTGCACATTTTTTAAAGTCTGTCTGTTTTGACATAGGACATGTCGCATCTAAACATACTTTATTAATGAAGACTTTTTCATCAAACCATGGGACAAAAACAAGTCCTTGAGGTACACGGTTACGCCCTCTGGTCTCTACTCTGGCTTTTACCTTACCACGACGTGAATCTACCCAAATCAAACTACCTTGTTTAAAGCCTTTTTTCTTAGCATCTTCAGGGTTCATGTAACACAGAGCCTCTGGTACTGCACGGAACAATTCAGGGACTCTCATAGTCATCGTTCCTGAGTGCCAGTGTTCTAGTACACGCCCTGTACAAAGCCATGTGTCATACGTTTCATCAGGCATTTCTGGTGGATCCATATACGGTCTTGCATAGATTTTGGCTTTGTTTTTAAGAGATTTTTTATTTTTATCGTTAATCCCTTTGAGGTCACCCTGAGCCAATGCCTTAGCCAGTGTTCCGTAAAATGCAAAGTCTGTTGCTCCAGACTCTTTGGCTGCTTTGGCGGCATAAGGGTCATACTTCACATTAAATCGCCACTGCGTCTCTTTACCATCAACAACTGGCCATTTAAGTCCTCTTACTTTATGATAGACTTCAAAAGGAGCCAAGTCATGTCCATGTCCACGTCCAAAGGAAGCATACTCTTCAAAGAGGTATTCATGAATCATAAATCCATACCCTTTCCAAGGTTTACCATCAGAACCTAGTACATTTCTCTTGTCTCCTCTTGAATCTGAATCGTCATATCCTTTTTGAGGGAAGGTATCTGTTAATTTATAGGACTTAGCTCTTTTGTTCGCAAAAAGAATTTCATACATGGTTGTATTTTTGTCATATCCCATTTTTTTAGCATCTTTCATGATGTTTGGAAGTTTTTTACCATTTCTAAGTGTAGTCTCACCCCAAAGATCCCCAACAGTAAAGCGTTTTGAAAACTCTATCCACTGCCAAGTATCAGACATAGCATCTCCAACAGGGAGTACTTGTTGTCGCCAATGTTGGGTACGACGCTCTGCATTTCCATACGCTCCCCACTTCTCGTAAATCATCGCTGAAGGAAGTACAAGGTCAGAAACTTTTGCTGAAATACCAGGGTATCCATCTGAAGTCACAATAAAGTTATCCATCTCACGTGCTGCTTTTATCCAGTGGTTTGCATTGGCAGTGTTTTGCCATGGATTGTTCACACTTACCCATGCAAATTTCACCAGACCATCTTCTAAATCTCTCATGATTTTCATAAAGTGTTGGTTTCCTACAGGGTTTAGTGTTCCTTCAGGTATATGCCAACCTTTTTCAGTAATTTTTCTATGTTTAGGATTTTTTACCATCATATCAGCAGGAAGCCTATGACAGAATGTTCCTACCTCTCTGGCTGTTCCACAAGCACTCGGCTGACCCGTAAGTGAAAATGCTCCAGAACCTGGTTTGGCTTGTTTGTTAAGCAAAAAGTGTACATTATACGAAAGAGTATTGACCCAGGTACCACGTGTATGTTGGTTCATTCCCATCGTCCAAAAAGAGACGACTTTTCTTCTCTTTTCTATATAGAGGTCTGCCAAGGCTTGCAGTTTTTTCTTGAACACTTCTATGTCTTCATTTGGGTCACCCTTAGCTACTTTAGCTGTATATTCCAAGGTATATGGCTCTAAAGATTTTTTATAGTCTTCAAAAGAGATTTCCCAGTGTTTGAGTGTACCTGGCGTATGTTTCATCGTATCACCAGCCTTGTACCCATAGGGTTCAAGTGCTTTACCCTCATTTTCAGAGAGCACCTTAGACATCTCTTTAGAAACGACTTCCATTTCAAGTTTAGAGTATTTACCCTCTTTGAGTGATTTCTCACCTTCACGTCTCATTCCATAACCAATGTTCGTAGGACCTGTTGCAAAAACCATATGTTTTTTCACAAAATCCCAATCTATAATCTTCTCTTTTTCATCACGCATCACAATCTCACGTGCAATGTAGTTCCAAAGAGCCAAGTCTGTTTGAGGGGTAAAGATAATCTCTATATCTGCGATATCAGAAGTTCTGTGTCTATAGGTAGAGAGATTAACAATCTGTACTTTATCAGGATTTGAAAGTTTTCTGTCTGTCACACGAGACCAAAGAATCGGATGCATCTCTGCCATATTTGACCCCCACGAAATAATCGTATCGGTCAATTCAATATCATCATAACATCCACTCGGTTCATCGATACCAAAAGTTTGGTAAAAACCAACCACCGCAGAGGCCATACAGTGACGTGCATTTGGATCGATAGCATTAGAACGGAAGCCTGCTTTCATCATTTTTTGTGCAGCATACCCTTCCATCACTGTGTATTGCCCAGAAGCAAAGTTTGCTACACCCTCTGGACCAGAAGCTTTCAGTGCTTTTTTTGCATGGTGTTCCATTTCATCAAAGGCACGTTCCCAAGAAACTGGTTTAAATTTACCTTTTTTATCAAACTCACCTTTTTCATTCATACGAAGCAGTGGTGTTTTAAGTCTGTCTGCTCCATACATTATTTTGGCATTAAAATACCCTTTAATACAGTTAAGACCTCTATTTACAGGTGCTGCGGGGTCACCTTTAACTGCAACAATACGACCTTTTTTGGTCGCAAGCATTATCCCACAACCTGTTCCACAGAAACGACAGGCTGCTTTGTCCCATCTCCATTTAGATTCTGCTTGTTTAGCTGCTGCTTGTGCCTCTTGGGGAACAGCTATTCCCACTGCACTTGCAGCTGCCACAGCTGCTGAATTTTTCAAAAAATCACGTCTATTTAATGACATATTTCCTCCTTTAGAAATGATACTCATCTATAGACTAGCCATATTAATAATCATAATTATTGATTTACATCAACAATTATACTTATGGGTAACTTTCATTAAAAAAGCAAGAAAAAATACCATAAATGACGTTTATATTCATCGTTTTGACTATACAAATATCATCAACCTAATTGATGTTATTAAATAATAACCATCAATGAAGTGCTTTTAAAAACAAAACTTCATCCTTAATGAGAACCGTTATTTTTCTTCATAATTCACTCTATAGAAGATGCACCTTACCAAAAGTTACACTATGCTATAATCCCGCCAAACCAACATTATTATGTCTGCTTATACTACTCAAATTTAGTATCAGTCATTTTCATGTTTAAACGAATAAAACAAAAGGGTTACTATGGATCTTAGTGTAAGTTATCATCCCATAACAAAAGAACAAATGAAAGAATGGTATTTTGATACCTTTGAAGATATTGGTCATGCAGATACATTACAGTTACGTATACCAGAGGAACAACTAAAAAACCATACACGTGAAGAAGTAGAAACTTACTATAAAGATAAATACCTCACCCTCATCAAACGTTCAAGAGAGCTTGATTATGACAACTTCAATAAATGGCATGCTTACTTTATAGCACTTTCGCAAGGTTTCTTTGAGCAGTTTTACTTTGTACAAGGGTGTTCTTTCTCTGCTATTATAGATGAAACATTTCATCACCTCTATACTACAGCATGGGAAGATGTTGTACCACTTGAATATACCGAAGGTCTCTTTACAAGTAAAAAGCTAGATGGTGCATTTAGTGGTGGGGCATACATGAGTCCAGAGCAGGTCAAAAAACTTTTACATGCCTATGAAAATGATAGCTACATCAAAGAACTCCTAGAAGGACAGTTTGAAGGAAGAAAGATAGAAGTTATCTTAGCAGCACTCAAATATGCTAGTCAAAATGACCAAGGGTTGCTTGAAGCCACTAAAGTGATTAGTCAAAGTGACCAAATCTTTGAAGAAGCATCATGTTTTTCTAACCTCTTTAACTGTGATGTGATGAGTGCTGCTGTTTACACCACAGAACTTGCTGCACACTACGATGAAATCTATAAAGGAACTGGCGAATAATCTTTCATAAATTATGAGCCTTTTTGTAACTCTTTTGACTAAGAGTTACAGCTAAACTAAGACTTTACGCACTTTTTTAACTCTTTTAAAAACTTTTACTTATTTTACATCATTCATATACTTTTTTATGTGTTTCATTTTACCTCAATTCCGATACAAATAGTTCTATGCTAAGACATCTATAAGTATCTCTTTAGTAATTTAGCTATGATACTTTCAATATAGGGGCTTCAATATAGACTAAGAGTCTCAACTTGTTTCAAAAAGAAACAAAGCGATAGGTTACATTTTACTTTTGTATTTTTAAGTATGCGTAATACATAAAGTAACTATAAACATAAAGACTTTTATTTTTTATTTTAAGTTTCTATAATTTATTACAGTGGGGTTTTCAATGGAAAAACTGGTTTTATTTATTCCTTTTATGCCAATTCTGATAGCGATTCTAATTGGATTTTTAGATAACAAAAAACTCATGCCAAAGGTGAGTCTCTTCTTCTCATCTACTGTGGCTCTTTTAGGACTTTATGGGACGTACTATGTCATGAGTAATGACACTGTCATCTATGGATTTGATGGGCTTCTTGTCTACAACGAACTCTCTTCTATACTTGTGCCCTATGTAGCCATATTGGGACTTGTTATACGTAAATATGCGACTAAATACATGTGGGATGAAGCAGGGTATAAAAGATTTTTTATACTTTTAAACTTTATTTTTTCAGCTATATATCTTCTTGTCATGAGTAATAACCTTATCATTCTTACCATTGCATGGCAACTTATGAGTATCGCTCTTTATTTACTCATTA
>JAMONG010000278.1 GCA_027066595.1 Sulfurovum sp. | reverse complement strand
TTGCACTAGAGGCAGTAAAGCTTGCAGTCAAAGAGTACATTAAAGCACCTCTAAACCATGAAGAATCAACCATTCCTTGTGATGAAAGTCCACTAAGCATCGCTGCGATTAAGCGTACTATTGCGGAACATAACATCGAAACACTCGAAGATGCTGAAAACTTCACTAAGATTAGTGTGGCAGATGCAAGTTGTGAAAAGAACTTACTCCATCTTATAGAGCAAAATAAAAAGTCTGTTGCAGAGCAAAAAGAAGCAAGTGATGCACTTGATGCCATTCCATTTAAAGACCTAAGCCCAGACCATAGAGTTATCGCAGTGGACACGGCTATAGACAATACAGTACGTCAGTTCCTAGTGATGGATGGTGGAGACATAGATGTCCTTTCTGTTAAAGAGAATGATGGAATGTATGAGGTCTATATCTCATATCTTGGTGCATGTAGTAGTTGTTCAAGTTCAGGAACAGGAACACTTTTTGCTATAGAAAATGCCCTTAAAGATAAACTAGACCCAAACATACGTGTTATACCTATATAGCACTAAGGAATGTAGGTGAGTAAATATGGACGTACCGAAAAAGTAGGCTATTATTATGTTTTTAATCAAGGAAATAATGAAAGACTTGTTTTCAAAGAGGAGTCAGACTATCTCTACTTTCTTGAGATACTCTCTTCTTTTTTAAAAAAGTTTACCATTACTTTACACAACTACACACTTGTGGCTAAACATTATCATCTTCTTATTGAACTTCAGCATGAAAATTTGTCAGATTTTATGAGAGAATTAAACACAAAATATTCACTTTATTTCAATAAAAAATATGTAAAACGTGGAAAACTATGGAAATCTCGTTATAAATCTTGGCATATAGTAAAAGAGAAAGAGATTAGGTCTGTTGCTCACTATATTGAAAATATTCCTAAACTCATTAACAAATATATAGATATGAAAAATTATCCCTATATTTCATATTGTCATTTTAATAATATAAATCCTCCAAGTTACCTACAAAAATCTTGGGTATATGATACTTTTTCTACACGAAAAGAGTTAGAATCTTTTTTTAGTACTACCGTAGACATGAAAGAAGTTAAAAAGATAAAAAAAAGAGCAAATGCCTTAACCCATCAAAAAGAGAAAAAAACCTTTAATGTAAAAACCGTAGAAAAATTATTTGAAAATATTATAAATAAAAAAGAGAGAAATAAAAAGATTGTTCAACTCTATAAAGAGGGATATTCTCAACATTTTATAGCAAAAGTACTTCATTTATCTCAACCATGCATTAGCAATATCATTAAAAGAGAGAAGTAAAAATTTATCGAGTGTCAACTTATTTGAACAATAAAAGCACTTTTGGTGTTATCGAGTGCCATAAATTTAGTATTTATACTTTTTATGATTATTTTTATGTATAATTTGTTAAGTTTTTGTGAAAAAAACATAAAAATTATATATTAAAGGATTTATAAATGGATATGAATAATATTGAAGGTGCATTAGCAGATATACTTACACTTAAGGGTGCGTTGGCAGCTTCTCTTTTTGACTGGGAAAGTGGTATGGTATTAGGTACAGATACAAATAAGAAATTTAATATTGAACTTGCATCAGCAGGAAATGCTGAAGTGATTAAAGCGAAGATGGACACTATGAATAGCTTAGAAATTGAAGGTACGATTGAAGATATCTTGATTACGCTTGATAGTCAAATACACGTACTTCATGTAATGGAAAGTAACCCAGAGCTTGTTTTATATTTGGCTTTAGATAGATCTCAAGGTAACCTTGCTTTAGCAAGAAACAAACTCAAACAAGTAGCAAAATCTTAAAACAAAAGGCACTTTTACTTTCCCTAAAGTTAAAAGTGCCTCCTCCTCTTATTCTTCTTAATTTTCGCTTTTTACTATTTTTGTAAGAAGATTTAGTTTTCTTTCTATAATCTTTATCTGTGTTTGACTTATACCTGATACAGGTGCAATGGTATTTGAAATAACTGCTACATCTATATTTTGAGCATCTTCTTTTATGCGAAGAGCCAACTGTACCGTTTCGTCAAACTTCCACTCTTTTATTTTTGTTTCAAAGAGTATTTTTGAATCTTTGTATTTATCTAAAAACTCTTTGAGTATACCGATATACTCTTCTTGGCTATTATATTTATCATGGTTTTGTGAAAAATTGATATTTTTCTTCTCATCTTCTGTTAATGTCCCATTTGCTTCAAAAGATTTTATGCTGTTATCTACTTTTAAGTAGGCTTTTTCGTAATGCCCTAAAAGTACAAAAAATACTTTTTGATAATTTAAAACACTATTTTCTAAAGAAGAGAGAGCCGATAAAACCTCTGGAAGCATTTTAATGTTTTCATGCTCTTTTAGAGACCTAGAAAGTTTGAGCATACCTTTCATGTTACCTGTACCTATAAAAGTATTAAATTCTACAAGTATTTCATTGAGTATAGATGTAAAGTCCTGCGTAGGTTTTACATAGGTTAAAATAATATCGTAAAAACTTTTTGCATCTATGGGTTTTACTAAAACATCTATCATCCCTGAAGAGAGAGATCTTTCTTTGGCTTCTACTGAAGCATCTGCAGAAAATGAGATAACAGGTACTTTATTATTTATCTTATTTAATGCCTCCATCGCTTCATACCCATCCATTAGAGGCATTTGTGTATCCATAAATATTAAATCAATATCATCATTTTTCTCTAAAATAGGAAATATCTCTTTACCATTACTTGCAATACTAAGCTTTATGCCTGTGTCATCTAAAAGTGCTCTAATGAGTGATTGGTTTATATTGTTATCTTCAGCAAGTAAGATATGTGTACCTTTTAATGCTTTAAGGTCTTGTTTGTTTGCTTTTTGCTTGATGATATTTTTTGTTTTAATGTTATACGCTTTTGAGATAACATCAAAAACCATCTGTCTTGTAAAAGGTTTAGCTAAGTCTTCGTGTATCTCCATATCAAAAATTTGATAATTTTCTATAACCTCTGTATTTTTATGTAATAAAATAGTTTTTATGCCACGTAATCCCATAAAAGCATTTTTGTATTTTTCTATGTAGGATTGGTCTAAATAAACTATCTCAATTTTATGTGTGGTGATGAATGATACGATGTCACTATTTTCCTCTAGCTCGTGTACCTGATATGATAAACAATCTAGTATCTTTGTGAGTGCTTTGGTACTTTTTTTGTCGCTATCTAAGATAAGTACATTTTTATTTAAAAGTGTACTCTCTAACAGATCACTGGAGTGCTTTTTCCAACTGTCTATTTTGATAGTAAAAATAAAGTCACTACCCTTTCCTACTTCCGACTCTACCTCTATTTCACCATCCATTAACTCAACGAGTTTTTTTGAAATGAGAAGTCCTAGTCCTGTACCACCGAACTGCCGTGCTGTTGATGTATCTGCTTGGGTATAGGCATCAAAAAGTGTCTCTATGGCTTCTTTTTTTATGCCTATACCTGTATCTGAGACTTTAAATTTTAAGTAGGTACTGTTATTTTTAACTTCTAACATCTCTACATAAAGAGTCACTGAACCTCTTTTTGTAAATTTAATAGCATTATTTAAGATATTGATAAGTACCTGAGAGAGCCTTAAACTATCTCCGACAATATAGGTTGGGACATCTTGGTCTATATCGAAAACAAGATCAATATGCTTTTCATATGCCTTTAATGAGACAATAGAAGCGATTTTTTCAAGCATTTCACCCAAGCGAAATTCTTTTCTCTCAATCGATAATTTATTGGCTTCTATTTTAGAAAAATCAAGTATATCGTTAATAAGACCCAAAATATGTTGACCAGACATCTCTATACGTTCTATCTGTTTTTTGTAGCTGTTTTCAATATCTGTGTTGAGTAGTACAGAACTTAACCCTATGACAGCATTCATTGGTGTACGTATTTCATGTGAGATAGAGGTGAAAAAGTTATCTTTCTCCTCTTGTAGTTTTTCTAAATGGGTTACTTTTTGCGTTAGATTTTCAATATACTCTTCTAAACGTAATGTATAATCATCTTTATTCTCTATTTTTTTTAAATTATCTAAATCTAGAGGGTTTTTCTGTTGTGGTATATTGGTCATTCTATTAGGTTCCCATTTTTAACTATTCTATACAATATTATAGAACGTAATTGTTTACCATTTTTATCATTATTCACCTTAATGCAAAATGAATTTATATAGGTCTCCATAGCTAAAATAAATATTCTTTATTTTAATAGTAAATAGTGTTATCAATAATCAATTATTATTGATGACTTCATTCATTTTACTGCTTACATTTGCTTCTTTTGTAGGTCTCTTTATGGTCTTGATTTTATTTTTTGTATTTGGAACTATCTTGGGAATATTTGTACTTTTTTTCTTCTTAATTGACACAAGTAATTTACCATCAACATAGGTCATCTGTATCGTCGCTTCATCTGCATCTTGAGGTAGTGGCATACTTTGCTGATACATACGCATTGAACTAGAGCTGCTATAGCCATTGGCAGTTTTAGTCTCCTGTTTTTGTATGATTTTAGCAGTAATGGACATGACACCGTTTCCTGTGTTAATATCTATCTGATTCTCTTTACTCTCTGGGATATTGGTAACAAATTCATAGTGATTACCTTTGTCTATAAACTGACTTTGTTGCTGTATTTGGTATGTACCCATAGGGGCTATCTGTCTAGTGCTACGTTGTTGCATTCTGTTGTGCATACGCTCAAACATTTTATCCATATTTTGTTGCATCTGCATCATCTCTTTAAAAATGTTATCTCCAAATGGGTCTTGAAAAAATGGGTCATTAGCTTGAAGTGAAAGTGTCGTCACAAGAGGCAACACAAGAAGTGAAAGTTTATTTTTTAACATATTTGCTCCTTACAGTTAAGTTATACTGTAATTATAAAAAGCAAAGTTTAACCATTTTTTAACATTTGTTTTGTACGCTAAACCACCCAAGCTTCATTTTCAAAAACTATCTCATCATCAATGTTTACGGTTTTTGTGTCTATAAATATATCTATATGAAACTTGCCATCTCCCCGTTTAAAACCTGGTTTGGCGTACATGCCATGTTTTGCACCCAAAGAGAGGTGTACACCACACATACGCTCATAACTTCCTATGTCAGAGACTATTTTGCTTTTACTTAGCCCTCTGTTGAGTCCAAAGCCTAACTCTCTTACCCATACTACCTCTTCACCCTCACGTATGAGTGCTAACATCTCATCAAAGGCAGGGGTGCTGTTTTCACAGCCTGTTACCATGCCATTTTCGATGATGATGGTAATGGGCTTTTGGGGTTTGTTCACCCTATAACTTACATCTGCAAAGGCAAAGATGTCAGCACGTCCATTGACTGCAGTAAGTACTTTAGATTCGGTAAATACCTCACCTATAGGAAACTGCCCACCAATGTTTGCCATGGTAGAGTAG
>JAMONG010000277.1 GCA_027066595.1 Sulfurovum sp. | reverse complement strand
AAGAGGTTATAGTAGAAGAACTAGAAAAGATACTGTTAGAGTCATTTCAGCTTAGAATGGTTTCAGATGTTCCTGTTGGTGTCTTTTTGAGTGGCGGAGTAGATAGCTCTTTGGTTACTACACTTTTGCAAAAAAACTCTAAAACACCTCTTAAAACTTTTACCATAGGGTTTGAAGAGAAAGGATATGATGAAGCCACTTTTGCCAAAGAGATAGCCAAGTTTCTAGGGACTGACCATACTGAGTACTACTGTACTAAACAAGATATGTTAGATGTTGTAAAAGATTTGCCATTTATGTATGATGAACCTTTTGGAGATAGCTCTGCCATCCCAACTTTGCTCGTCTCAAAACTTGCAAAAGAGAAGGTATCGGTGGTACTTAGCGGAGATGGAGGAGATGAAGCATTTGCTGGGTATAGTAAATACTTTGCTTTGACAAAGATAGCAAATCTACAAAACTCAAAAGTAAAAAAAATAGTTTTAAAAATTTTGACAAGTTTAATTAATGAAGAGTTAGTTGAAAAAATTAACAATCTTCTACCAGCTTCAAAAAAGCAAAAAAATATAAGAGATAAATATAAAAAATTTAAAAATGCCATCCAAAGTGACAATTTTGCACAAATGTTTATCAATGCAAGCTCTTATGTAGACAATGAAACTTTGGATAAAGTGTTGATTGACAATAGTATAGATTTTGATCTAAGTAGTTTTGATATATTTAAAAAAGTAAACCATTTGTCTCCACTTGATCAAATGACACTGTGTGACTATAAAACATTCATGGTTGATGATGTATTGACAAAAGTAGATCGAGCATCTATGAGTGTCAGTATAGAAGCAAGAGAACCTTTACTAGATCATAAAATCATAGAGTTTTCAGCTAGCATTCCCTCCTCTTTGAAGTATAAAAATGGTGTTGGCAAATATCTCTTAAAAGAGGTACTCTATAAACATATACCAAAAGAGTTGATAGAGAGACCAAAATCAGGTTTTCAGATACCATTGTATGAGTGGTTGAAGAGTGATTTAAAAGAAGTGTTAGATTTTTATCTTGATAGTCAAAGGCTTTCTCAAAGTGGTATTTACAATGTGGATGAGATTGTTAAGATAAAAGATGAGTACTATGAGGGAAAAAGTGTCAATATATCGTTGTTGTGGTTTGTGTTGATGTATGAGATGTGGAGGGAGAAGTGGTTGTAAACAGAAGCAATGCTTTACTCTTTGTCGCCTAGATTTAATTGTTCCATCCAGCTACGCTATCATCTTATCCCTTAATGTGGATTTTATTGTGGAATGTGTATAGTACCCCCTTCAAGTGGTTTTCAATACCTGCCTTTCTGGAGGTGGGATTTTTATATCTCACTTTTTTTAGTACTTACTATTCCATGCTTTACAAGTTTATCCACAAAGGCAAGAAGATCTTGCTTTAGCAAATCAGCTCCAACATCATACTGATTTAATAGTAGTTCAAAAACCTCTTGTAATGTTTTTTTCTCCTGCATACCTCGCCATATAGCCGTTCCTATCTCATCTAGTCCGAAGTAGCTCTCAGAGTTCATGTCTAGCAGTACCATTTCACCATCTACTTCTTGAGCAAAGACGGTATCTGCAAATGTGATTTCTTGATTTAAGTCCATTTATACTCTTTTTAGTGTGATTCTAGCATGTATTTACTTTAGTTTGTTACTAAATTGTTGAATTTTAGCTTGACTTTTAGGAGTGTGTTATGATAGCATGGGAGGTACAAATAAATGTAAAGGAGATTAGAATGAAAAATTTTGATCAAAAAGAGGTAAACAGTTTGAATAAGAAAGAGTGGAGTGAGCCACAAATGACACAGCTTGATGTTAAGCAAACAAAAGCTGGTGCTATTCCATTCAGTATAGAGACACAATCAGTACAGGGAGATATGCATAATTCAGAGGGGGGAGTATATACACAGTAATGGTTTTTGGAACTACACTGATTAAATACAAGATTGGGAGGGTGTTTTGTTTTTAGGTGTTCTCCCATATTTTCTACATATTTTCTAAGAAATTTGAAGAGAGTATACTAAGCATAGTTTCTGAATCTGTGATTAATTCTATGCTTTTTCTATCTATGTCGATGTTTGATGTTGCTTGATTCAAGTAACTGTGAACTTTGTTTAGATTAATATAGTTTGTATGTTTTGTAGTTTTTTCTTTTTTAATGAGTAGCCTTAAAGTCTTGTGTAATATAACAAGTAAATGTTTTACTCTGTTTGGTTCATATATTTTTTGTGTTAGTAGTATTTTTATGGGCAAAAGGTCTTTTGTTGCTTGGGTGAAGATGTGTCTGCCTTTTGCATTAGCAAATAGATGCTCTGGAGGTAGATTTACTATAAGTTCTAAAATACGCTTATCTAATAAAGGATAACTATATTCTAGTTTGTTAATAATAGAAGCTTGATTCCAAGATTCTATTCGGATTTGGATATGACTATAGTCCCAATATGCCAACATATGTTTTCTTATGGTTTTATATGCTTGCATTGATAAGATGCAAGGTTTGTTATCCTCTTTTTTAACCATATCTATAAATTCTTCTTTTACAAAATGAAATGGTGCATTAAAACAAATCGATTTTGGCATTTTGCAATATAAACTCCTTGGAACCAATGGGATAAATATATTGAAGTAAATAAAACCAAGCATAGATTTTATAGTCTTTCTTCTTTTTGCTACTGCTTTCAGCTCTTTAAATAATTTTACAAATTTTCTATGCACAAAAAGATTGATATAAAATGAACGACCATTATAAGAAGCAAATTCATCTCCTCCCCAACCAGAAAGTATAGTGCGAGAACCATGTTTTTGTGTGGCTTCTCTCACAGGATATTCATACCAAAATGGTGCAGTTTCCCCATAAACTATATCACGCTTACTTAAATATTTATAAACATTCTCGGCTGTAAGAGTCACATAGTTGTGATTTATTCCTTCTCTTTCAGCAACCATTTTACTGCCTGCCCATTCAGGATTTTCAGGATTATCACCTTCTATAGGCTTACGTAACCAATTAAATGCAAGAAGTTCTTCATCATTATTTTTTAGCTTTCTTGCTGCTAATACAGCAATGGCTGATGAATCAAATCCTCCACTTAAATGAGAGGTAATAGGATAATTTGAACGCATTCTGCAATATACGGCTTCTTCTAATAATCTTCTTAGTTTTTTAGTATATGCATCAGTATTAGGAAGTTTTACTTTAGGAGTATCTTCCAACCTCCAGTAACAATTCTTTTCTGTTTTCAAACTAGAAATTATTAATGTATGTGCAGGGGGTAACTTTTTAAAAGTTTCAAAGAAAGTAAGTGTATTGCTTAAGAGTTGACGGTTTACTATATAGTTGGCTACTGCTTCGTCATTGATCTTTTTTGAAATATTTGGATATTTTGTTAATCCTTTTAGGTCATTGCCAAAAAGAAAAAGATCATCAGATAGATGATAATAAAATTGCTTCACTCCCACATGGTCTCTAGCACAAAAAAGATGCTGTTTTTCCTCATCCCAAATCGCAAAAGCAAAATCCCCCAAAAGATATTTTGGACACTCTTCTTTCCATTTTTTATAAGCTCCCAAGATAAATTCACTATCACCTATTTCGCAGAGTGGTCTATCTGGCAACTCTATCTCTTTGACTAGTTCATCACGGTTATCTATTCTCGCATCCATTGTTAAAACATATGTATCATTTCTGAGTGGTAAATGCTCATATTTTGACTCGGGTGTATTCCAAAGCATTGTATGACCCAAAGCTATAGAACCATCGAACCATACATTTTGTTCATCAGGATTCCAGTAAGAGAAAGCTTTAAGCATGGTATCTGCTACTTCTTTTTCTATCGATTTATCGTTTCGCTTATATATACCAAATATTCCACTCATATCTGACTCCTGCTATGCTCACAAATCTCATTATGAACTTCTCTTAGACGATTTTTATCCCATGGGACAGCAACTTTAAATACTCTAACAGAATTTAACATAGAAGAGAGGTATTTTAATCGTTTGGTTTTAAGCCAAGGATACATATATAGATGGTTAAACCAAAGCAGGTCAAACTTTGCAAAGCCATTGATTTCTTTAATCGTAATATTTGCATCATCTTTTACCCTTTGCATCAAATAAAAAGCATGTATAGGCTTAAAATATTTGGTAAAATTATCAACACGGTAACCCAAATCTTCAAGTTTTCTGTAAGGTCGATGATATGGATGAGAACCTACAGCCATAAATTTATCATCTTTTATAAAAGTCGGTACTTTATCATCTGAGATGAGAAGATGTCCTTGTTTTATAAAGTAATCTGTCATAGTTGATTTACCGCCCATAGAGGGAGCCATAAAAAAAATAGGTTTTCCATCTACTTCAACTGCACCTGCATGAAAAAAATCATACATATTTTCAAGTGCCATATAAGTAGGTAGTAAAATATGAATAAACCAAAAACTTAATAAATTTGTATCACCTTCTTGATGTAACTTATAGTATATTTTTTGTTTACCGCCAAGCCAGTAAAATGTTACTACATCTTTTACTTCAAAGCACCAAGGCTGTTCTGCCTCACTTCCATCAAACAGACGGTCACTGTAAAGATATACCTTCCTTCCATGTGAAAAATAAAGAGGAAAGCCACAAGTGATTGATTGTTTTAGTGTAAGTGGAATATTTGAAGAGAGTTCTACTTCATAGTGTGTTTGAGTACCATGAGAAAGATCTAAAGGAAACTTTATATCACTTTTAATTTTTGTGCCGTAAGCTATCATTTCTTTTCCCATCCAAACACAGAAAGTACCGTGAATTTTTCATGTCCCGGCTTTCCTGTGATAATGTTCTCTCCACACTGTGACCAAGAGTGAGCTTTCATCTGACCATCCTTTTTATCTTTCATAGTTCCAAGGTAAAAAACACCTGCAACACTGCGTTTTTTTAACATCTTGTGTGCTGTCAATGACTGTGCAAGACAATTACTCTCCCAAGGGGTGTATAAAGAAGCTCTTATTATAGACTTTCCTACTTGTTGTGCAGTTTTCATATCTTCCTCACTTAGTTTTTTCAACTCTTTTTTCTTTGTTTCATGATTTAAGGAGTTTGTTAAACGCTTGAATGAAACTGTTAAAACCGCTAAACGCATCATTCCTAAAGTTGCATATGCTTCAAAAAAAAGTTTTTTCTCTTTTGATGAGAGTTTAACAAATTTTTTAAATTTACTAAGCATCAAAATCCTCTCTTATCAAATTTTGTTCTTGAAGTGCTTTATATGAGCCTTCTGCTTTTATCTTCCCATCTTCTATGAGGTAGATATAGTCTGCTTGTTTGATAGTTGTTGTTCTATGTGCTATTATAATAGTTGTTTTACCTTCAAGAAATGGTGTCAATGTTTCATAAAGATTAAACTCTGTTTCATTATCTAATGCTGATGTCGCTTCATCAAAAATAATGATTTTAGGATTTGAGAGGATAAGTCTT
>JAMONG010000276.1 GCA_027066595.1 Sulfurovum sp. | reverse complement strand
TGAGATTATTTACTGTATAGGTGAACCTTTAGAGATACGTGAAAAAGGGTTTGAATCGGTGATGAAATACCTGCTTGCACAGTTTGATGGCATAGATATAACCTATGATAATCTCATCATTGCGTATGAACCTATATGGGCGATAGGTACAGGACGCTCTGCTACAGTGGAAGAGATATCTACAACACACAGAGCATTAAAAAAAGCCATCAATGGAAAGCTATTGCTTTATGGTGGTTCTGCTAAACCTGCGAATATTAAAGAGATTACGAGTATCGCTGGAGTAGATGGTGTACTTGTAGGGTCTGCATCACTTGATGCGGGAAGTTTTTCAGAAATGGTACTTTCCTAAAAAAGACACTCTTTAAAGGTGCATTGGTAAACGCACCCTACATATTATTTAAACAAGTCAGATAACGCAGTTGTATCTTTTGTTTTTGCTACTTCAGGATCAGATGAATCTACTTGGCGTTCTGCAACACCTTCAACTTCATTCAGCTCTATCGTATAGCCTGTCAACATAGACGCAAGACGAATGTTGATACCAGATTTACCAATGGCTTTTGCTTTTTGGTCACCTGTGATGTTGATAACAGCTTTTTTCTCAGCAGCATCTACTTTAATACTTTGCGTAATGGCAGGGCTTAATGCTCTTGTAACGAACACTTCAGGGATAGCAGAGTATTCAATACAGTCAATGTTCTCACCATTAAGCTCTTGGCTTACGGCGTTGATACGTACACCTTTAACACCGACAGCTGCACCGATAGGGTCAACATTCATTTGTTCAGTTTTAAGGGCGATTTTTGCTCTTTCTCCAGGGATTCTTGCAGCATTGATAATCTCTACTACGCCATCGTCAATTTCAGGTACTTCTGAAGCCATAAGGGATTCTAAAAACTTTGGTGAGGTACGTGTAAGTTCAAGGAAAAGTCCATATTGAGGATCGACTGAGACATAACGTAAAAGTGCTCTAATGCTATCTCCACGTTTATATGTCTCACCCTTAATACGGTTTCTAAGTGTCATGATACCTTTAAGTTCACCTATCTCAACATGGGTATTGTCATCGGCATCTACACGATTAACTGTACCTAGCATGACCGTACCTACTTTTTCTCTATACTTTTCAAAAAGGTCTTGTTCTATACGTCTTTGCACATGGTACTCTAACTCTTTAAAAAGATTTGCAGAAGCAGTACGCCCATGGTCTTCAAGGATAAACTCTTCTTTAAGTTCATCACCTATTTCGATAGAGTCATCAAACTCTTTGGCTTCAGAAAGAGAGATAAAAGCATCAGATTCAACCGTCTCTATGTTGGGTTCTCTTCCCACTTCTGTAAAAAGTTGGGCATCACCATCGGCAACAACAGTGATGACTTTGTTGACACTGTAACTTTTAGTGTCGTTGTCTATAACAACCTCAAAGTTACTCGTATATGTAGTAAGTTTTTTAGCAGTGTTTTTAAGTGCTTCAGAGAATGCTTCAAGTGCATGTTCTTTACTTATGTTTTTTTCATGAGCAATCGCTTCAATGATGTCTAATATTTTTTCCATAGATTTTTCCCTATTTTTTAATCAATTTATTTTATAAATTTTTCAATAGTCCGCTACAAGAGGTAACATAACAGTGTCAATAACATCTTGGGAGGGGTTCTTTTTGAAGTTGGATATTATATCTAACCAAACCTTTACTGAAAATAAAGTATAATCTAAGCAATTAAGAAAAACTTAAAGAATGAACTAAAGGTCATATAGATGAAATTAAAACTTGCTAGAACAACACTTAAAGCAAAGCCAAAAACGATTGAGTTAAAAAAATTAGAAGAAGAACTAGCGAATAAGTCTATATTTTATTTCGATAAAGACAACTCACATAAAGAGTTAAAAGAGCTTATAGAGCACTTTGAAGAAAAAGGTTTCTCTGTCTACATGAGAGAAGTCAAATATGGTTTAGATGAAAATGAGTACATCTATGAAGTGCATATTATCGCCTAATTGTAGCGATATTAAAGAGATATATTGAGTACCAAAAAACTATTTATTGAAACCTTAGGTTGTGCGATGAATGTTCGCGATAGCGAGCATATGATTGCAGAACTTAACCAAAAAGAACCCTACGAACTGACAGTTGAACTTTCCGAAGCTGACCTTATTATCATAAATACCTGCTCTGTAAGAGAAAAGCCTGTGGCTAAACTCTTTTCTGAGATAGGGGTATTTAATAAATACAAAAAAGCAGGTGCCAAAATAGGTGTGACAGGCTGTACAGCCTCACACTTAGGAAAAGAGATTATCAAACGAGCACCTGCTGTGGATTTTGTGTTAGGTGCTAGAAATGTCTCTAAGATAACCGAAGTTGTCGACAAAAAACATGCCGTAGAAGTCAGTACGGACTTTGATGAAAGTACCTATGACTTTGGGGAGTATAGAAGCAATCCATTTAAAGCGATGGTAAACATCTCTATAGGGTGTGACAAGTCTTGTACTTTTTGTATCGTGCCTGCAACACGTGGAGATGAGATATCTATCCCCTCAAACCTTATAGTACAAGAGATAACTAAAGCAGTTAACACGGGGGCTAAAGAAGTGATGCTTCTTGGACAAAATGTAAACAACTATGGTAGACGTTTTGGTTCTTCTGATGAAGCTTGTGACTTTACACAGCTTTTACAGATAATCTCTAAGATAGACGGCTTAGAGCGTATACGGTTTACTTCTCCTCATCCTTTACATATGGATGATGCTTTTTTACAAGAATTTGCATCTAACCCTAAAATATGTAAACAGATACATGTGCCTTTACAAAGCGGTTCAACAGAGCTACTTAAAGCGATGAAACGAGGGTATACCAAAGAGAACTTTATTAACCGATGTGAGAAGATACGTACTTTATGTCCAGAGGCTACCATCTCTACCGATGTGATAGTTGGGTTTCCAAATGAGAGTGATGCTGACTTTGAAGAGACGATGGATGTGCTTGAAAAGGTACGTTTTGAGCAAATGTTCTCTTTTAAATATTCACCACGTCCACACACAGAAGCAGCCGAATTTGACAACCAAATAGACAATGCTCTTTCAGGTGCAAGACTCACAAGACTACAATCAAGACATACAGAGATACTCGATGAAATTATGGATGCACAAATGGGTGCAGTACATAAAGTCTACTTTGATGAACTCAAAGCAAATGGTAGGGTCTCTGGGCGAAGCGACGATGGTAAACTTTTCTTTGTTGAAGGTAGCGAAGAGTTACTTGGACAGATAGTAGAGGTAAAGGTAACGAAAACATCTAGGGGTGCACTAGATGGTGTGCTTGTTTAAAGTCATAGGGTGAAAAAGACGCTACGATACTTGGGGAAGGTTTTTATCCCCCCTATTATCTATATACTAATGCGTATTATTTGGTACACTACCCGTAAAAAATTTCATACTATCACTGAAATAGATGAAAGACAGCATGTCTGTGTCACTTGGCATGGAGAACTTTTTATGTCTCCACAAGCCTATAGAGTTATCCACAAGAAACATCCTGCCTCTGCTATTATCTCTTCCCATTTTGATGGTGGGTTAATCGCAAGAACGTTAGAATTTTTAAAGATACGACCCCTTAGAGGCTCTACTAAAAAAGGTGCAAAACAAGTACTACTGCAAGCCTTTAAGAGCATAAAAAGTGGGGAAGAAGTACTCATCACACCTGATGGTCCTAGAGGTCCTAGACATACTATGAGTGATGGAGCTGTGGGTATCGCGTTAAAAAGTAAATTACCCATATTTGTCATGAATTACCGTGCTAAAAGTTATTGGCAACTTGGCTCTTGGGATAAATTTGTCATTCCTAAACCTTTTACCCATGTAGATTTTTATATGCAGAGTCTCTCTTTAGAGGGTATGGGGCATGAAGAGGCAAAAGCGTATCTTTCTAAAAAAATGCTAGAGCATACGATAAGCTAACGTGATGAAAGAGAAGCTTCACACTCTATCGGAGGCGTTTCTTGAGTATTTATTGGATGTTCGAGGTTATTCTGAACATTCCGTTACTACCTATGAAGTGGCACTTCGTCAAATGATGGAAGTCAGTCACTTTTCTTTAGAACAAGGTATCTATACTTTAGACATTACTCCTTTTAGATTTAATATTGTGAAAAATCATAAAAAGACTATTGTTAAAAAACTTTCAGCCATTCGTTCTTTTTTAAAATATTTGGAAGATCAATGCCATATGGAAGTAAAACTTATAGGTGATGAGACGATTAAAGTACCTCAGAGCCTCCCTAAGCCTATAGAAGAGAAGTATATAAAAGAAGTGTTACATGAGGCTAACTTGGAGGAGAGATTGCTTATTTCCATGCTTTATGGACTAGGGTTACGTATTTCTGAGCTTGGTCTTGTTAAACTAAAGGACATTAAGCCTAAATGGATACAAGTTCATGGAAAAGGAAACAAAGTAAGAGAGTTACCTTTGTTAGATGAAGTTTATAGACTTATTAGTAAGTATATAGAGTTGAAGCACCCTAAAACCTATCTTTTTGAAAAAGGGAATGCTCCTATGAATGCGGCACAGTTACGTTATATATTGACAAAACTTTTTAAAGCACATGGGTTAAAAGTCACACCCCACCAATTACGTCACTCTTTTGCTACGCATCTTCTCAATAACGGAGCACGTATATCTGATGTTTCAGAGTTACTTGGTCATGAAACGATGGCAACGACACAGGTCTATACAAAGTTAGGGTCTGTAAAAAAGATGCAAGAGTATATGAAAGCACATCCTTTAGCAAATAAATGAGTGCTTAGATTTTTATATTTTCTTTGAAGAGATAAGGTCTGATTTTGGCTGGTATTTTGTTCAGTCTACATTGTTCTTTAAATTCTTTTGGCATATTAGTATTGAGGTACGGTGCGATATATAACATATCATCTACCAACGCTATTGCCCACTCTCCACCTATTACTAAACTTGTCTCTTCTTCTATCTCTTTTCGCTGTGAGGCTGAGAGAAGATAGCCTAGCTTTTTAAGTGTAATATCTGCAGCTTTTACTTTACTATGTAAGGCATGGAGTTTAATGATACTAAGAGATTGCTGCTCAAAAATGACTTCAAATCCACTTTCAAGTTGCTCTTTGTCTCTTTTTAGGTACTCAAAACTACGTTTAATCCCCTCTTTATACTCTGACATAAGTGCATCTGAGAATTGATGTCTAAATTTGTTACGTTCATACTTCTCATCACTGTTACTATCATCTATGAAGTAGGGGAGGTCATTTATTTTTAGGTAGTGTAGTAACTCCTCTTTACTGTAAGAGAGTAGTGGGCGTACCAAGGTGTAATTTTCTCGTTGAGAAATAGCTTCAAGACCTAATAATTCAGAAACACCAGCACCTTTGCTTAGACGCATGAGTAGCCACTCAAGGCAGTCATTAAGTTGATGAGCGGTGATGATGTTGTCATAACCCTCGATAGTTACAAGTGACTCAAAGAACTCATAACGGAAGTCTCTGGCTTGTTTTTCAA
>JAMONG010000275.1 GCA_027066595.1 Sulfurovum sp. | reverse complement strand
AGCAGAGCTATTGGCTAAAGAGAAAAAACCTACCCCTAAAACGGTTACACATAAAGAAAAAACAACAACCATAAAAACAAAACCAGTTGAGGTAGAACGCAAAGTAACAGCAATAGAGAAAGTAAAAGAGCCAGAGTATGTCAGTGCTGTGACTACACTTAAAACAGAACATACTTCACCCAAAGCAACAACAAGGGTGCTGAAGCCTAAAAAGGAGCATGTCCATACAGAACCGTCATGGCTTATGTCGATGCTTACGAACTACTTTACAGGGGGCAATCTGCTTGTGCGTATAGGTGGTGTGATACTCTTTTTTGGGCTTGCCTTTTTAGTGAAGTACGTAGCAGAACATAGCATCATCAGTATAGAGATGCGTCTATGGGGCATAGGGTTTGCGGCTGTGGCACTCATCGCTACAGGGTGGAAGCTTAGAGATAGAGAAGGAGCTTATGGACAGATACTCCAAGGACTTGGTGTAGCGATGCTCTATCTTGTCATCTATGGAGCATCGAAGTTTTATGGACTACTCTCTTTAGAGATGGCATTTGGTTTGATGCTGGGTGTCGTGGTATTGGGTTCTGTGCTTGCAGTCATAGAAGACTCTTTACCTTTAGCACTTTTTGCCACAGCAGGTGGTTTTTTAGTGCCTATCTTGACTTCTAGTGGTGATGGCTCTCATGTGACACTATTTAGCTACTATGCCTTTTTAAACCTAGGCTTGTTCATCGTGGCATGGTTTCGTTCTTGGCGTGTGCTGAATGTAGTAGGGTTTCTTTTTACCTTTGTCATCGCTACAGCGTGGGGCGTGTTACGTTACAAGTCAGGGCTATTTAGTACCACTGAACCGTTTTTGATACTCTACTTCTTTATGTACCTAAGTATCTCTATCTTATTTACCATCAAGCACCCTTATGAGCCTAAAAATCTTGTAGATGGCACGTTGGTATTTGGTCTACCTGTGATAGCTTTTCCTCTACAAGTAAGTTTAGTCTCTGTGTTTGAGTATGGCGAAGCCTATAGTGCCGTGGCATTAGGTATGTTGTATGCTGGACTATGGTTCTGGCTTAAAAACAAAGAGCGTACGAACCTTTTGGCACAGTCATTTCTCGCCTTGTCGGTGGTGTTCTTTACTATAGCCGTACCCTACATCTTCGATGCAGATGTCTCTGCAGCACTTTGGTCGTTAGAGAGTGCAGGTATCGTTTGGATAGCCTTAAAACAAAATAAGGTTATCACACGTTATTTTGGTCAAGCATTACTCTTTTTATCTGTTTTTGTTTATCCAAGTTCTGTGGCACCATTGGGTATCACTGTAGCAGAGTATTTGGGGTATTTAGTTTTGATAATTTCTGTGCTTGTTACTTCTTATTTATTGGATATGCATAGACCTAAACTTTTTGAGTTTGATAGATTGTATTCAAAGGCATTATTGGTTATCGCAGGTATCTTATGGTTTATGAGTACGCCAAGTCAAATGATGAGGTTTGATATTGTCTATGTAGATGCGTTACTTTATGCACTTATACTTTTTGTATTACTCTCTTTTATTGTTATACGTTACTCACAATGGAAAATGCTTATATGTGCACAACAAGTGTACTTTCCTTTAGGCATGGTATTTACCACATTAAGTTTATGGGGTATGTTACACCCTTTTGCAGGGCTAGGAGCATTTACTGTAGGTTTGTTTATTGCTTTTGGGTATCTTCTCTTATATACCCATCATAAAGTTTGGCAGTATGCTAAACAGATGCACTCTTTGATGCTTTGGTTTATTGTTGTCATTTTGGCACTTGAAGTACGTTATCATGCTCACCTTTTAATGATAGAAGAGAGCATAGTTCTAGTCAAATACTTAGCCTATCTTATACTCGTAGTTGCTGTTTTTTTAGCAGGTTATTTTTTAGAAAAGTATGTGGATGTGTTAGGAACATTAGACAAGTACACTGCTAAAATATTTTTAGCACTCTCTTTACTGTTATGGTTTACAAGTACAGCAGGACAATTACTGAGGTTTGATATACTTAATCATTATGAAATGCTACTCTCTTTTGTCACAGGAACAGTCCTCCTTTTTGTTGTCTCAAAACGTCTACCATGGGCTGTACTTCCCAAGGTGTTGCAAGGGTATTTCCCCTTAGGCACAGTACTTGTAGGCATCGCCGTGTTACAAGTACCTCATCCTTTTGTCGGCTTGGGTGTAGGTATTTTAGGCATCTTTTTCGTGCTACACTACGTACTTTTGTACCACTATGATAAGGTATGGAACAATACAAAGTATTTACACATTGTAACCCCTTGGGTACTAGTGTTCATCGGCATTTTAGAGTTAAAGTACCAAGCAAACCTTTTACATCTTTCTGAAGGTTTGATGTCTGTTGCTGTAGTGCTTAGCCCACTGGTCTGTGCCATTTTACTTTTAGTACCTAAACGTTATGGCAAATGGCTTGAAACCTATAGAGTGAGTTACCAACTAGTAGCTAGTGCTGGGCTGATGGTTTTCTTGGTCTTGTGGACAGTAAAAACCTTTGCTGTTGAATCACCATATAGTGGTGCATATATACCTCTATTTAACCCGCTTGATTTAACGCAAGCCCTCGTTCTTTGGGTTATGGGATACTGGGTTGCAAAACACAAGAGTACTTTTACCCAAAATACACGTATGCAACTTTATGGAGGTATAGTCTCTTTAATCGCTATTTTTATAACGGTTGTTTATGCAAGAGCGATACATATATTTAGAGATGTGAATTATGCGTTATCTTCTTTATGGCAAGATGCTTATTTTCAAACAGGACTCTCTATACTTTGGAGCATTATAGCCATTGTACTCATGCTACTTTCTAAACGCTATAGTAAGCGACCGCTATGGTTAGCAGGCTTTGGTTTACTCATTGTAGTAGTCCTCAAACTCTTCTTTGTAGAACTTGCAAACTCAGGGACGATAGAACGTATCGTATCTTTTATGGTAGTGGGTGTTTTGCTACTACTTATAGGGTATTTTGTGCCTATGCCACCGAATAAAGAAGCCGAAGAATGATGTATAATATAGTAGGTTAAAAAAAGAGAAGTAGAACGATTTATAGTGCTAAAAAAGACCTATAAGCACCTTTTAGATAAAATAAGAGCATTAAATATAACGTAAGGGATATAGATGATTTTTATCGATGAAATCGTAGCAACAGAAGTAATGGACTCTAGGGGTAACCCAACAGTAAAAGTAACTGTAAGCCTTAGTGATGGTACAGTGGAAAATGCCATTGTACCAAGTGGTGCAAGTACAGGAAAACGTGAAGCACTTGAACTTCGTGATGGTGGAGACCGTTACATGGGTAAAGGTGTACTTAAAGCTTGTGAAAATGTAAATGGTGCTTTATATGATGCACTTGTAGGACTTAGCCCTTTTAATCAAGCAGAGATTGACCTTACCATGAAAGAGGTAGATGGCACAGAGAACTATGGAAATCTAGGGGCAAATGCAGTACTTGGTGTCTCTATGGCAGTAGCACGAGCAGCTGCAAAAAGTATGAAAATGCCACTGTATCGTTACCTTGGTGGAGCCAATGCCGTAGTGATGCCAGTGCCAATGTTAAACATCATCAATGGTGGTGAACATGCAAATAACTCTGTGGATTTCCAAGAGTACATGGTTATGCCTATAGGGTTTGATAGATTTTCTGAAGGACTTAGAGCTTGTGCAGAGGTGTATCATAACCTTAAAAAAATCATCGATGAAATGGGTGAGAGTACAGCTGTTGGAGACGAAGGTGGGTTCGCACCAAATTTAAGCTCAAACGAAGAGCCACTTGAAGTCATAGTAAAAGCCATAGAAAAAGCAGGGTACAAGCCAGGGGAGCAGATAGCTATCGCTCTTGATGTTGCCGCTTCTGAATTACTGAATGATAAAGGGCTTTATGTGCTAAAGTCTGAAAATAGAGAAATTACATCAGCAGAACTTACAGCATACTATGCTGACATGTGTGAGAAGTATCCTATTGTTTCTATCGAAGATGGTTTAGATGAAGATGATTGGGATGGCTGGAAACACTTAACCGAAGTACTTGGAGATAAGATACAGCTCGTGGGCGATGATTTGTTTGTAACTAATGTGTCTATCTTGGCACAAGGAATAGAAAAAGATATTGCAAATTCTATCCTCATTAAACCAAATCAAATTGGTACCGTCTCTGAGACGATGCAGACAGTACGTCTTGCACAGCGTTCAGGATACACTTGTGTGATGTCTCACCGTTCAGGAGAGAGTGAAGATACATTCATTGCAGACTTTGCTGTAGCACTTAACACGGGTGAAATTAAGACAGGTTCAACGGCAAGATCTGATAGAATCGCTAAGTACAATAGACTGCTTGAAATTGAAGCAGAGCTTGGACAGTTTGAATACTTAGGCACAGCACTTTTTACAAAGTAAATGCATGATGGTAGAGCATAGAGAAGAAGAGGGAATAGCAGGGTTTTCATTAAAAGCTTTTTTGACAACAGCACTTGGTATTCTTCTTTTTGGTATCTATGTGGGTATTTTGATGTATGGTGAAAATTCTTTGACAGTTCTAAATCACTTAGAAGAAAAAAAAGAGCAGTTAACAAAAGAGAAAACAGCCATTAAAATAGAAAATCAAAGACTTCAAAAAGAGTTTTTTGAATTAAAACAGTTAGAACCTAAAGAGTAGAGATAATTAGTATGATATAATAGTTTTAGAATACTCAATATAATGTAAAGTTTTTAGATTATATTGAGTATTTTATTATCAAACATAAGGATAAGGAGCAAAAGAGTATGAAGCAATATTTATGGGCAGGGGTAGCGGTACTATTTGTGAGTGCATATGCATCAGATAATCCATTTGAGTTAAAAGATAACTTTGGTAAACTCGAAGAAGATCAAGCAGTTTTACTTGATGACCTTCGAAAATTAGCAGAGATGAAAGAACTAGCGGAAGAAGCTGCACTTGATGAAGCACCTATCGAAGAACGTTTGGAAGAAAAAATTGTTACTCCTTCAGAAAAAGAGAATCCAGTAAGGGAAGCGTTAGATGAAGTAGTGGAAGAAGTTTCTACTCCTTCTAATGATAGGATAATCCCAGTGGTTACAGAAACTGTAGAACCTAGCAACGATGAAACAAAAGTAAGTGATATAGAAACGTCAAAAGATGAAATAGTAGATGTGCAAAAAGAGCTTGATGAGAAAGAGAATCTTTTAGAAGCAGTAAAACAAAAAGAAGCTGAATTAAAAAAAGCAGAAAGGGAAGAAGCCCAAGCTGTTGCAGAACAACAAAATACAGAAAGAAATGAAGTTGAAGCCTATGAAAAGCAAAGAGCAGAAAAATTGGCGAAAAAAAGAGCAGAAGAAGAGAGAAAAGTACAGCAAGAGGCAAGAGCAAGACGTTTGGCACGGAAAGAAGCACAAAAACAGTTAGAATTAGCAGATGCGAAGGCAGAACAATTAGCAAAAGAAAAAGCCCAAAATAAAGAAGAACCAAAAGTGATGGAAGTGACTCAAGTAAAAGTAGAAG
>JAMONG010000274.1 GCA_027066595.1 Sulfurovum sp. | reverse complement strand
TCATCGACATCTAGGTGTTCAACTGACTCTGCATAAAGTAATGCCATGGTTCATCCTTTGTTTTTCGTATGATAGAGAAATAACTGTCCATATCACTTGATGAATGTCAAGTAAAGGTTTGTCTACTTATTTAACTAATTTAGATACCATACCTTAATTAAACTTTAGGATATTTTATGGATTTTGGCTCTTTAGAGACATGGGGTTACTTAGCAGTTGCCTTTTTTGCTTTTGGTGGTTCACTGTTTATCGTGGCAGCAGCGGGTGTTTTTTCTTATATGGGAAAGATGGACTTGACAACGGCATTAGCGATTGCAACGGTTTCAAATTATATGGGAGATATGTTTCTTTTTTATCTTGGGAAATACCAGAAAAAAGAGATACAACCATACTTTGCAAAACATAAACGTAAGATAGCCTTGGCAACACTCATCATGCGTAAGTATGGTGTTTGGGCTATATTTGTACAGAAGTTTCTCTACGGCATCAAAACCCTAGTGCCACTTTCTATGGCTCTGTCTAAATACGACTTTAAAAAGTTTGGGTTTTACAATATTTTTGCTTCATTGCTTTTTGTTTTGACTATAGGGCTAAGTGCATACTATAGTAGTGAAGCGATTATCTCATTTTTTGGAATCATAAAAGAGAGACCTTGGATAGCACCTGTGGTATTGTTTTCTATAGTAGGTGGGGTGTGGTTACTTATGGAGCAAATGACTAAAAAAAAGTAGAATACTAAAAAAAGAGAGGCTTAAAACTCAAAGCCTCCACCTACACCTTTGCTCATGGAGTCATACACGGCTTTGATATAAGCATCACGTATCTCACACTCTAGTAGCTTTTCGCACTTCATACAGCTTGATAGATTTTTTTCATTTTGGCAAGACTCTAGTTCGCTCTTTTTTTGAGTGAGGGCTATCTGCCATTCATCCAATACAGTTTCAGACATTAGAACTTCATTCTATACATCGCTTTAAGTGCGATGATTTCGTAGTCTGTACCGAAGAAACATGGACTTGTGTCATGCGGGTGTTTGGGGAGTAAGTCCATGAGTCTAATGCCCTCATCGTTGATAGCATGTCCACCTGCTTGTTCATAGATAAAAGCAAAAGGAATGACTTCAAAAAGTTGTCTAAGTTTTCCATTTGGCTTGTCTGATGTTGCAGGGTAAGAGAAGATACCTCCCCCTTTGAGTAAAATCTGATGCAAGTCAGGTACCATACCCCCAGAATAACGTAGACGATACCCATCCATAAAGAGGGCATCGACAAACTTTTTATGGTGTGGTGCCCAGTTTTGTTGTGTACCACCTGGGGCGTTGAGTTTGCCTTTTTTACCTAAAGTAATACTGCCTATCTCTTTAAACTCACCGCCAATGGCTCTGTAGAGCATAGGCTTTTTGTTTTGTTCTGCGATGACAAGTTCTACTCTAGGTCCATAGACAACATACGCAGATGCCACAAGGTTTGAACCTTGTAACTCACCCTCATAGATACCAAAAATAGACCCTACAGAGAGGTTTACATCTACAAGGCTAGAGCCATCAAGTGGGTCATAACAGATAGTATATTTTCCAGCTTCATTGAGTTCTAATACCCCTTCTTTCTCTTCACTTACAAGGTTTTTAACCACGGCTACAGAGGCAAAGGCCTTTTCTATAATGATGTCCGATTGTACATCGAGTTTGAGTTGGTCTTCTCCTGAAGAGTTTTCAGAGTCTGAGTAGCCTAAGTCTGAAGTTTTAATGGCATTATCTATTTCAAATGCAACGCTTTTGATGGTTTCAAAAATAGTATTCATCTATATTTCCTTGGCGTGAGTGTGTATCCACTCTATGATTTGTTCTGTATGGTTAAGGTCAAGTATGGTGATGTCTTTAGGAATGTTGTACTCTGAAAGATTGACACTCTCATCTACAGCGATGGCTTCAGAACATTCAAAATAACTCTCATCTATATGGTTTCTAAAGATAGCAATACGAGGCAGAGGGAGTGTTTTGAGTCCTTCTACAAGTAAAATGTCGAAATCATTTAGCATACTTACTATCTCATCTAGTGTTTTTTCACGTTGAGAAAAGTATGTGGTACGTGTAGGGGAGGTGATAACCACTTCTGCACCTGTTTGTGAAAATTTGTAGCTGTCTTTTCCCTCTACATCAAACTGTGCTTTGTCTTTAGGGTCATTTTTTATAATGGCAACTTTTGATTTAACAATCAACGTTTTGGCAATCTTCTCAACCAATGTGGTTTTACCACTGTTTGAAGGACCTGTAAATGCAACAGCAACTCTTTTATTCACTTCTAACCTTTGTGTCTATTGGAGAAATTATACTTAAATGTTTATTGAAAGTATGTTAAACTCTTTTTTAATTAAAAGGAGTGTTATGTATAAATTATTATTGGGATTCATGTCTATGGCACTCTTGGTTGGATGCTCGTCAAAAGAAGAGAAAGCGTTGGTTAAATCGTACCAGTCTAAAATGGCATATCACAAAAATCTACAACAGACAGAAAAAGCAGAAATCTCTGATGCTAATGGTTCTATCGCTATCATTACGGCTACTTACCTGTACTCACCAAACTTTGAGAAAAATGACACAAGAGATGAAGTATTTATTGTAGGTATACATTTTGAAGATAGTAATACCTCAAGAATGAACTTCAATCAAGACCGTACTCTTGATAAAGCTACAAATAGAATGCTAACTTCACAAGATGAATACATCTTAACGCTTAATGAGAAAAAACCGAAAAAAGTTACACGCTTAGATGCCAATGATGCAAAGCTTTCAAACATATCATTTGTGACAGAGTGGTCTGATTATTATGAGGTAAGATACCCTCATGCAGGAAGTAGGTTGAAACTTGTTTTTGAAAACAGTTTTTATGGAAAAGCAGATTTAAACTTTTCAAAAGTAGCAAAATTTGTCTATACTAAAAAAGGCTTTTAGTCGTAGATACCTTTAGATTATTTTCTAAATGTATCTGTCTTTTCAGGTGTAGCAAGGGTTTTAAGAAGAGGGAAAATACGGGTTTTAACCCCAAGTTTGTTCATATAGATAACATAGTTGGCTAAGACTTTTTTACCATACTCTCTTGCTTCTGCATTTTTCATACTCTCCATACTCATATACGGCTCGTATGCCCCTTTTCTAAAGTTTTTATGACTCTTTATGTGTCTTCTTGTAAAGCCTATACCGCCATTGTACGCATAGGCGATAAAAAGAGGGTGATGGAGGTACTTTGTAAGATAGTCTAGGTGGTAGTCTGCATACTCTATGGCTTTGTACGGGTCAAACATAATATCTAAGTCTACTTTTTCACCTTTTTGTTTGGCTATGTGCTTGACAAGAAAAGGCATAAACTGCATCATACCTAAAGCAAAAGAACGTGAGACTGAAGCGGGAACAAAACGGCTTTCTTGTCGTGCGATGGCATAGATGAGTGCTTGACGTTCTTTAGGCATATCTTTCATCGCATCTCGGTAAGGCATAGGAAAATAAGTATCTGTATATTTGGAGGCTTTTGCTTTGATGTAGGTATATACCCCAATAGTCTCTTGTGATTTATGATCATCAGCTAAATCATCTAAATCCCATCCTGCTTTCATCTTATGTTTTACTTTTGCCCAGTGGATGGGGTTTTTGATATCAAAATCAGAGATTTTGTTTTTCCATAAAGATTCAGTAATCGTTTTGGGGTATCTTGCATTCATCGTATCTGCTGCCATAAGCGTATAGATATTGACATGATGGCTTTTACGTAGGGCTTTAATGTAGACTTTGTTTTTGGTACTAAGGTAGAGCCAAAAAAGTGTCTTGTCTACATCATAACGTTTTTTGTAAGCACGTCGTGCCACATCAAAATAGCCTGATGCTTGTTTGGGTTGACCTTGTTTGAGTAGGGCAAGCCCATGTTTAAAGTGTTTGTTTGCTTTGCTTCTAGCTCTCCAACTATTATCTACAGGTCCTCTCTTTACGGCTTTAAGTTTAGGTAGATTTGCAGTCAATCCTGTTTTAGCTTTGTAGGCAGTTTTAAGTTTTTTGTTGAGCCTTGTGGCTTCCACGATGATGTTTCTAGCTTCTTGTTTTGTAGTACTTTTTTGGGAAAGCAGACGCCATATATAGTAGTCTTTCTCTACGCTTTTTGGCATCTGGTGTACTTTCCAGTAGCTAAAGTTTTTTGCCTCTAAAGTGCTAAATACAAAAAGAGATAACAGTATAAAAGTAAAACGAAATGGCATAAATTTTTTATCCAAAAAGTATATTTCTAATAAGAATATCTATAAATTGTAAACCAAATATAATGACAAGTGGTGAAAGGTCAATACCAGAAAAAACAACAAAAGGGAGTTTTTTACGTATAAATGAAAAAACAGGCTCTGTTAAACGTGTGAGTACTTGAACCACAGGATTGTAAGGGTCAGGGCGTACGAAACTTAAAAATGACGCAATGATAATAATCCAAATGTAAAGTGTTCCGATACTTCTTATAAGTCCATATAGTTCTATAATCATGATGCAACCTCCAGTAAATATGCTTTGATGAATGGGTAGATGTGAGAGAGTTCTGGTCCATCTTCTGCTCCTGTTAAAAGCAGTCTGAGTGCTTGGGTAAACTCTCTCTCCTTTAGTCCAGACTCTTTTATGATGTATGTTTTAAAGTCCTCAAACTTTGAGAACATAGGAGCATCTTGTATAAGTGCTTCTAGTGTACGCATCTCTTTAGTCCATGCATCTTCAAAGTTTTTAGGGCTAAAGATAGGTTTTATCTTCGCTTCAAGCTCTCTAACGGTACTTACTTCTTCTAAGTAGAGTTTGGCAAGTTTACCTATGTCTGCATCGGCAAAACCAAAAAGTGTTGAGAGTTGTTTATCCTCTATGCGTTTTAAGTGTTCACGGTTGATAAAACGCAGTCTATCGATGTCAAATGTTACATGTTTTTTCGAGATATTTTCAAGCTCAAACCATGCTATCGCTTCGGGGAGGGTAAATATCTCTTGGGGAGCATTATCACTGCTAAGGAGCAGAAGATAGTTGATGATAGCATCAGGGATAAACCCTTGCTCAAACAGCCATTTTACTGAATATGTATCATCGGTATTTAACATCATTGGTAGGTGAGCATAGTGTGTCTCTTGTTCGTAGCCCAGTTGGTTTTGAATGTGTATTTGTTTTGCGGTGTTGTTAAGATGTGTCTCATCTTGGATAACCATCGTCACACCTGAAAGCATGTCACCACAGGCAGATGCAAAGTTGTAAGTAGGTGTGCCATCTGCATTTAAAATAACAAAAGCGTCTACTTCATTGGGTGGCGTCTGTATGTCACCTTGTATAAGGTCATAGTACGATAAAGGTGCATCTGGTTGCTTTATGCGTATGACAAAAGGTGTCTTTTCTTTTTTTAATGCTTCTATATCATAGGGAGCATCTATGCACATCCCACTGTAGTTTTCGAGGTACTCTTTATCTATATTATTATTTTTGAGATGCTCTTCATGTGTGCAGATGCATAGAAATGCTTTGTTTTCTTTGAGGAGTTTGATAGCCAGTGTCTGTTGCATA